>CALWLH010000111.1 GCA_944381475.1 uncultured Lachnospiraceae bacterium
GCACAAGGAAATCGAGGAGGCGGCGGGGGAAGGCAGAAACCAGCTGGGATGGAGAGCCAAGCTCCGCTTCGTCTGGCGCAGGCTGTTTCCTAAGAGGGAATGGTTCCGGGAGCGCTGTCTCTTTTGCTATAATCATCCTTGGGCCATTCCCTTTTATAATATCTACCGATGGGTAAGGGGACTCCTGTTTCACAGAAGGAAGCTCCTTCGGGAATGGAGAATGGCAAACAGGCGGTTTTCAAAAAATAAAGAGGATCAGCCATAAGAAAGAATGGGCGTGAAGAAAGGGTTAGCAGTATGAGAGCTTTACCTAGACTATATATCATCATCCCCTGCTACAATGAGGAGGAGGTTCTGCCCCTGACCAGCGGTCTGTTTCTGGCCAAGCTGAAGGAGCTGGTAGACAGGGGAAAGATTTCCGATGACAGCCGGATTCTTTTTGTCAATGACGGCAGCAGGGATCGGACCTGGGAGATCATATGCAGACTGGCGGAATCGGATGAGCACTATATGGGCATTTCCCAGAGCCGCAACAGGGGACATCAGAACGCGGTGCTGGCCGGGCTTATGGAGGTGAAGGATCAATGTGATATCACCATCTCCATCGACTGTGACGGACAGGATGATATAGATGCCATGGATGAGATGGTGGAATGCTATCTGGGGGGCAGCGACGTGGTGTACGGTGTGAGAAATAACCGGGATTCGGATACCTTTTTTAAACGTTTTTCCGCGGAGCTTTTCTATAAGCTGTTAAACTGGATGGGGGTGGAATGCGTCTTTAACCACGCGGATTACCGGCTGCTGTCGGCCAGAGTGCTGCAGGCCCTGGCGGAGTTTAAGGAGGTAAATATCTTCCTGAGAGGAATGGTGCCCCTGGTGGGATTTAACAGTACCAGTGTCTACTATAAGAGGGAGGAGCGTATGGCAGGAGAGAGCCATTATCCCTTAAAGAAGATGCTGGCATTGGCCATCGACGGCATCACCAGCCTGTCGGTCAAGCCCATCCGCATGATCACCAGCCTGGGTTTTATGGTTTCCTTGCTGAGCTTTATCGGGATTCTGTGGGTCATCATATCCTACGTTGCCGGCAGTACCGTTGCCGGGTGGGCCAGCACCACCTGTATCCTCTGCTTTATGGGAGGCGTGCAGCTGCTGAGTCTGGGAGTGATCGGCGAGTATGTGGGAAAGATCTATATGGAGACCAAGGCCAGACCCAGATATATCATCAGCGAGCGTACCAGGGATCGCATTCAGAAAAATGAGGAATAAGAGTTGAAAATTAGCCGGGTATTGAACCCGGCTAATTTTTATGATATCAGGGGCAAAATGCCTTTTGATCCCAACAGCTTTTACGCAGATGATTATGGATTATACAGAATCGCATCATCCTTCACAGTCATGAGTATCTTGAGGTTTTGAATATTCCCATCGGACTGCTCCAGGGGATTTTTGTCCAGAATCACGAAGTCCGCATGCTTTCCTGGGGTAAGGCTGCCCTTCTCCAGATCTTCGCAGAGCTGATAGGATGCAAAAAGGGTCAGGGCATTCACTGCCTGGTCGGAATTGATGCTCTGATCAATGCCTAAGGTATGGCCGGAGCTGGTCACCCGGTTGCAGGCGATATGCATGGTGGAAATCATATCCGGCGCCATGGCTTTCCCGTCGTGCTGCATGGAAAAAGCCATTCCCCTTTTTACAATGGAGCGGAGAGGATAGATGTGATCTGCCGCCTCCTGGCTGAGGGTGTCTGCGTAAGCATCGCCCCTGTAATAAATGTTGTCATGGGTAAAGCAGGGGGTGAAGCCCAGGCTCTGGAGCCGGGTCAGCTGACTGTTTGCCAGGTGTGCGCTGCCGCAGAGAAGCGGGCGCAGATCCTCGAAAATGCGTGGCTTTTCATTGCCCTCCTCATCGGTTTTAGAACCGTTGACCTGGATCAAGGCGGCCCTGTAGCCCTTGATCACCTTCTCGATGGCGGCCTCTGAATTTGCCTCCACAGCGGTCTGCCAGTGGTTGTTGATGCTCTTTGCGAAAAGAGCTGTCACTGAATCATCGCTCATCATCTCGTCAACAAGAACGGAGAGTCCTGCAAGGCGGATATGGCCCGAATAGGTGTTGTGAACAGGCATCACCTCTGGAAGAAGCTCCGCCGCATCCTGGCGCAGGTAAACCCCGATGTCAATGGTAAGGGCTCCTGCGGCATCTGCGGCTTTTAAGAGCTCTAAATCCTCCCTGCTGGTTCTTGCATTGGCGGCAGTGGTGACGCCGTAGGAGGCATACAGGGCGCAGACCCGGGAGAGGGCGTTGTTCATATCTAAAATCTCAGGATTTGTTTTCATCAGCTCCCGCGCCTTGTCTAGGATGCTGCTGTAGGTTTCGATAAATCCCGGCAGCATCAGCCCCCCCTTCATGTCGATCACCTCCGCATCCGGCGCAATATCCTGCAGAATAAAGTCCTCGGCAGAGGCTGTAATCCTTCCATCCGTCACCAGAAGAGCCTTCATGGCGGGAATTTTCTTGTCCAGTGTGAGAAAGCCGCCGTTTTTATAGATGGTTTGCTTCATATCCATTCCCCCTTTCAAAATATGTGAGTTTCTGATAACGTTACCCTGAAAGTCCCGCCGCCGGATAGGCGGCATCAATTTCTAATTTCCTGGCTGCGTCAATCAGAAAAAGGGGGAAGTCCCATAGGACTTCCCCAAACAAGAGCGCGAGACGGGACTCGAACCCGCGACCCCAACCTTGGCAAGGTTGTACTCCACCAACAGACCCACGCGCGCATATGTCAACTTCTCAAACGGACAATGGGTATTCTAGCAAAGAAAAAGGTATTTGTCAACAGCTTTTTTTAAAAAAAACAGAAGTTTTCAGAATTGTTTTTAAATTGATTTTCCAGGGCGTTCGTCCCTTTGATTTGAAGATGGGAGATGGGCTGTTGACCCTTTACAATTTTCCGGATATTTATTGTCTTGCATATAAGGAAACGGTGTGATATACTCTAATAATAGAAAGATTATGAGCGGAAAAAGAAAGGAGAAAAACGATGAGTAAAAGATGTTTAAGGTATGGATTAAGGATGCTTGTCATGCTTCTGTTCGTTTGGATGCTCTGCCTGCTGCGCCGGGATACCGCCCTGGCGGAGGAGCTGACAGGGTATTCCGCGGAGGAGATTGTGGAGCAGATGGGCGTCGGCTGGAATCTGGGAAACTCCTTTGACGCAACAGGGGGCAATGCACAGGATGTGTACAGTCAGGAACAGTCCTGGGGCAATCCCATCGTGACAAAAGAGTTGATTGACGCGGTGAAGGAAGCGGGCTTTAATACCCTCCGCATACCTGTAACCTGGTACAGGCATTTGTCTGAGGATGGTACATACACCATCGATTCTGCGTTTTTAAACAGGATAAAGACGATTGTGGATTACGCATATGCAAACGACATGTTTGTCATCCTGAACGTGCACCATGAGGAATGGATCAATACGGCCTCTTTGGCTTCAAATTACGAAAATATAGGAAAGCAGCTTGGGTGTATCTGGAGTCAGCTGGCGGAAGCATTTGCCAGCTATGACCAGCATCTGATCTTTGAGGGAATGAATGAGCCCCGTCTTGCAGGAACGGATATCGAGTGGACAGGCAACCCGGAGGCCTATGAGGCAGTGAATTATCTGACTCAGGTATTTGTAAATACTGTCCGCAGATCGGAAAATGGCTATAATCAGGAACGCTGCCTGATGATTCCCGGCTATGCGGCATCCAGCTCCGCCTCCATCCTCTCCTCCATCTCCATTCCCACAGCCAATGGGGAGACGGTGGAGAACCTGATCATCTCAGTACATTGCTATTCTCCCTACAGCTTCTGTCTCAGCGATGAACGCCAGGACTTTGATCCGAATGATCCGGGCTGCACAGGGGAAATCGATACGCTTTTTTCCAATATCCAGGAGATGTTTCTGGATCAGGGCATTCCTGTCATCGTGGGGGAGACAAGCGCCACAAACCAGAATAATAAGCCGGAGCGGGAAGAGTGGGCTGCCTATATGGCTGAAAAGTCCGCCTCCTACGGCGTCCCCATCATCATTTGGGATAACGGGGCTAACGGCAGCACCGGAGGGGAAAATCATGCCTATATAGACAGGGATACCCTTGAATGGAATTATCCTTCTGTTGTCCAGACTCTGATTGACACCTTTAACAGCATCACCTGGGCAAGCGGAAGGGAGGAACAGTCCGCTCCTTCAGAATCTCTGATTGGCGGAAGTGTGCTCTGGGGCAATTCTGCCGGACTTACCAGCTCCGGCACATGGGACGCATCCCATATTGTGCTCAGCGCCAGCCAGGTAACCTTTGCAAAAGACAGGGAGATTGCCATTGTCTACAGCGGCAGCGGCGAACCCGGCATGGTTTTGGACAGCGCGGAAAAGAATGCCTACTGGATACCTGTGGACGCGTCCCGGACAGAGACCCTGAGCGGCGGCAAAAAGGCGGCATATTTTACTTATGAGGATATGCTGAAGGCTATGAAGGCAGCGGGAGTGGATGAATTTTCCCAGCTCCGCAACATGAGTTTTATGGCAAAGAACAACAATATCACCTCCTATGAGGTGTGCGTGGCGGGAGGAACTCCCCTGGTAACCTATATGGTCAACGGACAGGAATACTATGTGGGTGCAGACCTTCCAAATGACCCCATCGTTGAAAATATGACCTTTGACGGATGGTATACCACGAAAAATTATCAGGCTGGTACGAAATATTATGCTGGGGAGAAAGTGAGCGAAGATACGGTTGTCTACGCAAAGCTTCTCCTGACCTCCCTGGCGGATATACCGGTATACCAACCGGAGGAAACAGAGACCACAGAGCAGGAAGCCACTGACCCGGAGCGTGAAACCACCCAGGAACAGGAAACCACGATTCCAGAGGGTGAAACCGCCGCAGAGCAGGAAACCGCCTCTGAGCCTGAAGCTACTGCGGAACAGCACGCCACCCCTTCGGAGGGCGAAACCACAGCAGAGCAGCAAACCGGGACCCTGGAACAGGAGACAGACACAGAACAGGAAAGCAGCAGTGAGGATTCCAGCGCCTCCACAGGAGAGCCGTCTGGCGGCGGATATTGGATGATTGCCAGTATTGCAGCAGTCCTGGTGATCGCTGGGGGAGCAGGCTTCGGCTGCTGGATGAAACGCAGGCAGGGAGGTAATCATGGAGAGAATAGCGTCAATAGTCAGGAAGACTAAGGAGACAGACATCGCCCTGAGGCTGAACATGGATGGAACGGGCATTGCCAAAATTGATACCGGTATCGGCTTTTTTAACCATATGCTGGAGGGCTTTGCCAGACACGGCCTCTTTGACATGGATATGAAATGTGCCGGCGACACCTGGGTGGACTGTCACCACAGCATCGAGGACTGCGGCATCGTTCTGGGCACAGCCATCAGGGAGGCTATCGGCAACAAGGCGGGCATCAGGCGCTATGGAAGCTGTATCCTGCCCATGGATGAAAGCCTGGTGATGTGCGCGGTGGATCTTTGCGGCAGACCCTATTTCGTGTTTGACGCTGAATTTAAAGGCGAAAAGTGCGGTCAGATGGACACCCAGATGGTTCGTGAATTCTTCTATGCAGTGAGCTATACCGCAGGCATGAACCTGCACATCAAGAAATTTTACGGGGAAAATGACCATCACGTGATTGAGGCCATGTTCAAGGCCTTTGCGAAGGCCCTGGACGGAGCTGCCATGCCCGATCCCCGAATCAGCGGCGTGCTGTCCACCAAGGGAACGATATAAAAACAGAAAGGAACTTCCCATGATATTGATTAGGAATGGAAGGCTGCTGGATCCGGCTACCGATACGGACGGGCAGCTGGATCTCTGGATTGAAGACGGGGTAGTGGCAAAACGCACGACGCCTGAGGAAACCGCAGCTTTGGACATCTCACCTGACACCCAGGTCATTGATGCGGCAGGCTGTTATGTGTGCCCCGGCCTCATTGACCTGCATGTGCATCTCCGGGACCCTGGATTTACCCATAAGGAAACCATAGAGACAGGCTCAAGGGCCATGGCAAAGGGGGGCTTTACCTCTGTCTGCTGTATGCCGAACACAAAGCCGGTGACAGACTGCCCCCAGGTGGTGCAGTATATCTATGATGAGACAAAGCGTGTCAGCCCCATCAACATCTTCCCGGTGGGAGCTGTGACCATGGGTCAGAAGGGTGAGACCCTGGCGCAGATTGAGAGTATGGCGGACATGGGGGTGAAGGCCATCTCTGAGGATGGCAAATCCGTCATGAACGCGGCCCTTTACGCAGAGGGTAT
Source organism: uncultured Lachnospiraceae bacterium (assembly GCA_944381475.1). Lineage (GTDB taxonomy): Bacteria > Bacillota > Clostridia > Lachnospirales > Lachnospiraceae > UBA4292. The sequence continues at coordinate 6,324 of CALWLH010000111.1, forward strand.
GAAGCTGGCCGCAAAGCATGATATGGTGGTAATGGCGCACTGTGAGGATCAGAATCTGGTGCGGGGGGGCTGTATCAACCAGGGAGAGAAATCAAAGGAGCTGGGAGTCAGGGGAATCACCAATGCGGTGGAGGATGTGATCGTGGCAAGGGATATTCTGCTGGCAAAGGAAACCGGCGCCAGGCTCCACCTGTGTCACTGCTCCACAAAGGATAGTGTGAAGATGGTGGCCCAGGCCAAGAGGGAGGGCCTTCCCGTGACAGCGGAGGTATGTCCCCATCATTTTTGTATGACGGATGAGGAGATTCAGGAAGGGGACAGTAACTACAAAATGAACCCACCCCTCAGGAGCCAGGAGGATGTGGACGCCCTGATTCAGGGGCTGAAGGACGGCACCATGGACTGTATTTCCACAGACCATGCGCCCCATACTGCAGAGGAAAAAAGTCAGCCCTTGGATAAGGCGCCCTTTGGCATCGTGGGCAGTGAGACAGCTGTTGCCCTGACCATGACCTATCTGGTTAAACCGGGACATCTGACGCCTTTGCAGATGGTGGAGCGGATGAGCTATAACCCTGCCAAGGTGCTTAAAATCGACAGGGGCAGCCTGGCTGTGGGGAAACCGGCGGATGTGACTGTTATTGACCCGGAGGATACGTATATAATTGACCCGGGAACCTTTGTTTCCAAGGGAAAAAATACGCCCTTTGGAGGGAGAAGGGTTTACGGCCGCGTTCGGTATACACTGGTAAACGGGCAGGTGATTTACGAATATATTATTCGGAGGTAACACAAATGATCAACAGACTTGTAGAACAGATTAAGGCGAAAAATGCCCCGGTGGTGGTGGGACTTGATCCCATGCTTTCTTACATTCCGGAGCATCTTTTAAAGGCTGCCATCGCCGAGGAGGGGGAAACCCTGGAGGCGGCGGCTGAGGCAGTGTGGCAGTATAATAAGGCGATTGTGGATCAGATCTATGATATCGTTCCTGCGGTAAAGCCCCAGATTGCCATGTATGAACAGTTTGGAATACCCGGCATGATCACATTTAAGAGAACAGTGGATTATTGTAAGGAAAAGGGGCTGGTGGTCATCGGCGATGTAAAGCGCGGAGACATCGGCTCCACATCCGCAGCCTATGCCGCGGCGCATCTGGGACGTGTCGCGGTTGGAAACAGCGTACTTTCAGCCTTTGACGAGGATTTTGCCACGGTCAATCCTTATCTGGGTACGGATGGCATCAAGCCCTTTGTGGATGTGTGCAGGCAGGAGAAGAAAGGGATTTTTGTTCTGGTAAAAACCTCCAATCCTTCCAGCGGTGAATTTCAGGATCAGCTGGTGGACGGAAAGCCCCTGTACGAGCTGGTGGGTGAGATGGTAAATGCCTGGGGACAGGACTGTATGGGGGATGACTACAGCTATGTGGGCGCTGTGGTGGGAGCCACCTACCCGGAGATGGGGAAGGTTCTGAGACGGGTTATGCCAAAGGCTTACATTTTGGTGCCTGGCTATGGCGCCCAGGGGGGTACGGCAAAGGATCTGAGACCTTACTTTAATGCGGACGGTCTTGGAGCCATTGTCAACTCCTCCAGAGGAATCATTGCGGCATATAAGCAGGAGAAGTACAAGAAGTTTGGCTCAGAGCATTTTGACGAAGCTGCGAGAGCCGCTGCTTTGGATATGATCGAGGATATCGCTTCTATTTTTTAGAGCAGAAAGAGGTAACAATGGCAAAATACATGGAAAAGGGCGTGGTGCTGTCCCAGAAAAAGCTGTGCGGGGGCATCTACGACCTGGTATTGCAGACAGAGCATATCGCGGCAGAATCCCGCCCGGGCCAGTTTGTGTCCCTCTACAGCAGCGATGAAGCCCATCTCCTTCCCCGGCCCATCAGTCTTTGCGGCATAGACAGGGAGAAATGTACCATTCGCCTTGTATACAGGGTGGTTGGATATGGTACAAAGGAGTTTTCCGGTCTGGAGCCTGGAGACAGGGTGAAGCTGGTGGGGCCTCTTGGAAACGGGTTCACCCTATCGGATAAAAAGGCGCTGGTGGTGGGCGGCGGCATCGGAATTCCCCCCATGCTGGAAACCGCAAAGGCGCTGGCTTTTTCCGGCATGAAGAGGGAGGATATTCAGATCGTGCTGGGGTACAGGGATATTTGCTTTTTAAAGGAAGAGTTTGAACAGTACGGTACTGTGACTGTGGCCACAGAGGATGGCAGCACAGGGACAAAGGGCAATGTGCTGGACGCCATTGGGGCGTATAAGCTTCAGGGCGATGTGATTTATTCCTGCGGCCCTGCTCCCATGCTTCGGGCCCTCAAAGCCTATGCAAAAGAGCAGGGGATGGAGTGCTACCTGTCCCTGGAGGAGCGCATGGCCTGCGGTATCGGCGCCTGCCTGGGCTGTGTCTGCAAGTCCAAGGATGTGGATCACCATTCCTATGTAAACAATAAGCGCGTCTGCGCGGATGGGCCTGTATTTCACGCAGAGGAGGTGGAGCTGTAATGAATACTTCAGTGAATTTGTGCGGTGTGGAGCTGAAAAACCCGGTATTAGAGTGCTCCGGAACCTTCGGCTCCGGCATGGAATACAGTGAATTTGTGGATTTAAACCGTCTTGGGGGCGTGGTGACCAAGGGTGTAGCCAGCGTACCCTGGCCGGGAAATCCTGTGCCCCGGATAGCGGAGACTCCCAGCGGCATGTTAAACGCCATCGGTCTGCAAAATCCAGGAATCGATGTATTCTGCAGCAGGGACATTCCCTTCCTGAAACAGTTTGACACCAAGATTATCGTCAATGTCTGCGGAAAGAGCGCCGAGGAATACATCCAGGTGGTGGACAGGCTGGCGGAGGAGCCGGTGGATCTTCTGGAAATCAATATTTCCTGCCCCAATGTGAAGGAGGGCGGAATCGCCTTTGGCCAGGACCCCAAATCCGCGGAGGCCATCACCAGGGCGGTGAAGGATCACGCGAAACAGCCGGTGATCATGAAGCTCAGCCCGAACGTGACGGATATCACCGCCATGGCGAAGGCCGCGGAGGCCGGGGGCGCAGACATGATCTCCCTCATCAACACCATTACTGGCATGAAGATCGATGTAAACAGAAAAACCTTCGCTCTGGCAAACAAAACCGGAGGACTCTCAGGCCCCTGTATCCGGCCTGTGGCAGTGCGGATGGTCTACCAGGCGGCCCATGCGGTAAATATTCCCGTGATCGGCATGGGGGGAATTACCTGCTCGGAGGATGCTCTGGAATTTATTCTGGCCGGAGCCAGCGCAGTTGCTGTGGGCACTGCAAACTTTTCAAATCCCCGGGCCACGCTGGATGTGATCGAAGGCATCGAGGAGTATATGCGGCGCTGCGGCGTGAAGGATATTCATGAGCTCATCGGCGCTGTAAAGTAAAAATACCCGGCACAATGTGTGCGGGTTCAGGTAGACAAAAGCGCGTAATTGTGATAAATAATATAAGGAGAGTAGGACATGGAGCAGTATAAGCAGGAATTTATTGAATTTATGATTGACTGTAATGTTTTAAAGTTCGGGGATTTTACACTTAAAAGCGGAAGAAAATCCCCCTTTTTCATGAATGCAGGCGCCTATGTGACCGGGTCGCAGCTGATGAAGCTGGGAGAATACTACGCACAGGCCATTTACAAGGATTACGGCGCAGATTTTGATGTGCTGTTTGGGCCCGCATATAAGGGCATTCCCTTGAGCGTTGCCACATGCATCGCCTTTTCCAGGCTTTATGATAAGGAGATCCGTTACTGCTCCAACAGAAAAGAGGCGAAGGATCACGGAGACGCCGGCATCCTTCTTGGAAGTCCCATCAAGGACGGCGACCGGGTGGTTGTCATCGAGGATGTGACCACCTCTGGAAAGTCCATGGAGGAGACGATTCCCATTCTTCGCGCCCAGGGAGACGTGGATATCATTGGCCTTGAGGTATCCCTGAACCGCTGCGAGCGGGGCAAGGGGGAGAAGGGGGCGCTGGATGAGATCAGGGAGCTGTACGGCTTTGAAACCAATGCCATCGTTACCATGAAGGAGGTTGTGGAGTATCTGTACAACCGGGAGTACAAGGGGCGGATCGTCATTGACGACCAGTTAAAGAGGGCCATTGACGCATATTATGAGATTTACGGTGTAAAATGATTATAACAGAAGCAAAGGCTTTGTATCAAAGTTTGGAAAGGGAGGTTTTTATGAAGCAGAAAACATGCAGAAAGCTGGCTGTGGCAGGAGCAGGAGGCATAGCAGTAGGGGTGGTTATGCTCGTCGGCGGTATTGTATGCGGTATTTTGAGCATCGTGAACGGCGCCGTTGTGCTGGGCAGCAGAAAGGATCTGGAGATTTAAGTGTTTCACAAAAAGAACAAATTTTAGGAGGAAACTATGGATTACAAAAATTCTGGCGTTGATATCGAGGCCGGGTACAAATCAGTGGAGCTTATGAAAAAGCATATTGCAAAGACTATGCGCCCGGAGGTGCTGGGAGGAATCGGCGGTTTTTCCGGCGCCTTCTCCATGAAGAGCTTCTGCGATATGGAGGAACCCACCTTGGTTTCCGGCACGGACGGCGTGGGCACGAAGATCAAGCTGGCATTTATTCTGGACAAGCATGACACCATCGGCATTGACTGCGTGGCCATGTGCGTCAACGATATTGCCTGCGGGGGAGGAGAGCCCCTGTTTTTCCTGGACTATATCGCCTGCGGAAAGAATATCCCTGAGAAGATTGCAGAAATCGTCGGCGGTGTGGCTGAAGGCTGTTCCCAGGCCGGGGCGGCTCTGATCGGCGGCGAGACCGCAGAGCACCCGGGCCTGATGCCGGAGGATGAGTACGATCTGGCAGGCTTCGCGGTGGGCATCGTTGATAGAAAAGACATGATCACCGGGGAGAACATCAAGCCCGGAGACGCGCTGGTAGGCATCGCTTCCTCCGGCGTGCATTCCAACGGCTTTTCCTTAGTCCGGAAAATCTTTCCCATGGAGAAGGAAGCCCTGAATACATATTATGATGAGCTTGGAACAACCCTGGGCGAGGCATTGCTTGCTCCCACCAGAATCTATGTAAAAGCATTAAAGAGCGTGAAGGAAGCCGGCGTTACCATCAAGGGCTGCAGCCATATTACAGGCGGCGGCTTCTATGAAAATATTCCCAGAATGCTTCCGGAGGGCGTTCACGCGAATGTGAAGAAGGACAGCTATCCTGTTCCCCCTATTTTCAAGCTGATGGCTGAGAAGGGATATGTGGAGGAGCATGTGATGTATAACACCTACAACATGGGTATCGGTATGCTTTTGGCTGTGGATCCCAGGGATGTGGAAAAGACCATTGGGGCCCTTGGAGCTTCCGGCGAAAAGGCATATCTGGTAGGTGAAATCACGGCCGGCGAAAAGGGAGTGACTGTATGCTGAGGATCGGTGTGCTGGTGTCCGGGGGAGGAACAAATCTGCAGGCCATCATCGACAAAATAGGAAGCGGGGAGATTGCCGACACAGAGATTGCATTTGTCATCAGCAACAACAAAAACGCGTATGCCCTTACCAGGGCAAAAAAGGCGGGAATACCTGCTGCGTGCATTTCCCCGAAGGACTATGAAACCAGGGCACAGTTTGAGGAGGCGCTTCTTCACGCCGTGGATTCCTACCAGGCGGATTTGATCGTGCTGGCAGGATACCTGGTAATCATCCCCCAGCTCATGATCAGAAAATACAGGAACCGCATCATCAACATCCATCCCTCCCTGATCCCCTCCTTTTGCGGGACAGGCTGCTATGGGTTAAAGGTTCATGAGAAGGCGCTTGCAAGGGGCGTGAAGGTGTCGGGAGCCACGGTGCATTTTGTGGACGAGGGCACGGATACCGGGCCGATTATTCTGCAAAAGGCCGTGGAGGTTTTGGAGGGCGATACCCCGGAGGTTTTGCAGAGGCGGGTTATGGAACAGGCGGAGTGGGTGATTTTGCCCAAGGCCATTGATCTGATCGCAAAAGGGAACGTCCGTGTCGAGGATGGAATCGCCCATGTGACAGAGCGGTAGAACATATAAAAGGAGACTTGAACAATGAAGGTACTGGTAGTTGGAGGCGGCGGCAGAGAGCATGCCATCTGCTGGAAGATCGCCCAGAGCAGCAGGGTAGATAAAATATATTGCGCGCCGGGGAACGCGGGCATTGCCTCCGTGGCGGAGTGCGTGCCCATCGGCGCCATGGAATTTGACAAGCTGGTTGCCTTTGCGAAGGAGAAGGCCATTGACCTGACCGTTGTGGGTATGGACGACCCATTGGTGGGGGGAATCGTGGATGCGTTTCAGGCGGAAGGTCTGAAGGTGTTTGGCCCCGAGAAGAAGGCCGCGATCCTGGAGGGCTCCAAGGCATTTTCCAAGGAGCTGATGAAAAAGTACAATATTCCCACAGCGGCCTATGAAACCTTTGATAATCCGGAGGCTGCTCTTGCATACCTGGAGACCGCCCCCATGCCTGTGGTTTTAAAGGCGGATGGATTGGCTCTTGGAAAGGGAGTGCTGATCTGTCAGAATCTGGAGGAGGCAAGGGCCGGTGTCAAAACCCTGATGCTGGACAAGCAGTTTGGCTCCGCCGGAGACCGGATCGTGGTGGAGGAGTTCATGACAGGACGGGAGGTTTCCGTTCTATCCTTCGTTGACGGAAAGACCATCAGGATTATGACCTCCGCCCAGGATCACAAGAGGGCAAAGGACGGAGACCAGGGCCTAAATACCGGCGGCATGGGAACCTTCAGCCCCAGCCCCTTCTATACTAAAGAGGTGGATGAATTTTGCAGAAGGTACATCTACCAGGCTACCGTGGATGCCATGGCAGCGGAGGGAAGAGCCTTCAAGGGCGTCATATTCTTCGGGCTGATGCTCACAGGTAACGGACCCAAGGTGCTGGAGTACAATGCCAGATTCGGCGACCCGGAGACCCAGGTTGTGCTTCCCCGTATGAAGAATGACATCATGGACGTGTTTGAGGCCTGTGTGGAGGGTACCCTGGACAAGATCGACCTGGAGTTTGAGGACAATGCGGCGGTTTGCGTGGTTTTGGCAAGCGACGGTTACCCGGAGCACTATGAGAAGGGCTTTGAGATCCGGGGACTGGAAAACTTTGAGGGAAGCCCGGACCGGTTTGTGTTCCACGCAGGGAGCAAATTCGCAGAGGGAAAAATCGTCACAAACGGCGGCCGCGTGCTGGGCGTGACTGCCCTTGGAAAAGATCTGAAGGAGGCCCGGGCAAATGCCTATGCAGCCACGGAACTCATCGATTTTGACAATAAATACAAGAGAAATGATATCGGAAAGGCGATTGACGAGGCTTAATTGTCATGGAAGTTTACGAGATATTGAAGACGCTGGCGATCATCATTGCCGTAGCTGAATTTTGCGGCCTGATTGCCAGAAAGTGCAGGGCGCCCCAGGTGGTGGGGCAGATTATAGCCGGACTGCTGATCGGCCCCAGTGTTTTTGGCCTTGTGGAGCAAAGTGATTTTATCAATGATATGGCGGAGATCGGCGTTATCCTGCTGATGTTCTCCGCAGGACTTGGAACAAATTTAAAACAGCTGATGCAGGTGGGCTTTAAGGCGCTGCTGATTGCCTGCTGCGGTGTGCTGATCCCTCTCATCGGAGGGACTGTGCTGGCATCCTGCTTTCTGGGGTTTGCCCCGGTGGGCAGCGAGGAGTTTCTTCGGAATGTGTTCTTTGGAGTGATTATGACGGCCACATCCGTCAGCATCACGGTTCAGGCTCTCCGGGATCTGGGGCGTCTAAACGGGGAGATTGGCACCACCATTATGAGCGCCGCCATTATCGATGATGTGCTGGGAATCATTGTGCTGACCTTTGTGGTAAGCCTCCGGGATCCCAACACCAATCTGGGCGCAATCGTTTTCCAGAATGTTGTGTTCTTTGCCCTGGCGGTTGTGGGGGGCTACTTGAGCTATAAGCTTTTTGTGTGGCTTGACAAGCGCTATGAGCACCATAGGAGAATCCCCATCTTAAGCATCTGCTTCTGCTTTGCCCTGTCCTATATCGCGCAGCATTATTTTGGCATCGCAGACATCACGGGAGCCTACGTGGCGGGGATCGTTCTCTGCAGCATCCATGATGCGGAGTATATCGCAAGGCGAACGGATATCAATTCCTACATGATCTTTGGCCCTCTGTTTTTTGCCAGTATCGGACTCAAGACCGAGATCAGTGGAATGGATATGGCGCTGCTGCTGTTCTCCGCGGGCTTTGTAGTGGTGGCTCTGGTGACAAAGATCATCGGCTGCGGCCTGTGTGCCAAGGCTTTCGGCCATAGCTGGAAGGACAGCCTGAAGGTGGGCGTGGGCATGATGACCAGAGGCGAGGTGGCTTTGGTGGTGGCGCAGAAGGGCCTGGATATCGGTCTCATCGATTCCAGATATTTCACCGCAGTTATTCTGCTTATTATCGTTTCATCCGTGATTACTCCTATAGTGCTGAAGGTTCTGTATCGGGGGGAGCCGCCGGAACAGGCTGAGCAAGCCCCTGCAGCTCAAAGTGTATAAGCTGCGTCAAATGAATATGTCGTTCAAAAAACCTGTCTCTGCGGAGAGAGGTTTTTTTGTTTTGAAGGCTTTCTGAATATTTTATGAAAAATTTTAGAAATTGTGGTTTTTGAAAATGTTTTGTGCTAAGATGTCAGAAAGCAGGAAGTCCCCTTATGGGTATAAATCAATGTCAGGGAAGTGGTCAGGATGGAAAGGGTAGTTATCAGGGATCTTGTTATAGGAGAAGGAAGGCCAAAGATCTGTCTTCCTATTGTCGAAACGAAAGAGGAAGAGATCCTGAAGGAGGCTGAACACATCCGAAAATCAAAGCTGGCGGATCTGGTGGAATGGCGGGGGGATTTCTTTGAGGGACTTTTTGATGAAAGCGGAAAGATTGACGAGGGGGCTGTTCTGCAGCTCTTAAAGGAGCTCCGGGACGCACTGGGGAAGCTTCCCCTCCTGTTTACATTTCGCACAAAGCAGGAGGGAGGAAACCGTGAAATCCATGAGCTTTACTATGAAAGCCTTCTGGAGCTGGTGGCCTCAAGCGGCTACGCGGATCTGATCGATGTGGAAGCGGTCAGAAGGGAAAAGGCGGCGGCCCGGATGATCAAGCGCATTCACTCCCACAGGATCCATGCCATTGCCTCCTATCACGATTTTGAAAAAACTCCGGCCAAGGAGGAAATCATCGCTTGCCTGGAACGTATGGAAAAGCTGGGCGCGGATATCTGCAAGATTGCCGTGATGCCCCAGGGCAGAGATGACGTATTCCAGCTGCTTTCCGCCACCTATGAGATGAACGGGCGAAAGACCGGAAAGCCCATCGTCACCATGTCCATGGGACGGGAGGGAAGCATCAGCAGACTAGTGGGAGAATTCTTCGGCAGCGCCATTACCTTCGGCTGTCTGAAGAATGCCAGCGCCCCGGGGCAGATCGATGCATTCAAGCTCCAGGCTATGCTCCAGATTATACATGAGAGTTTAACAGAATAGGGTTGTGTTTTTTGTGACCATATGTGTCAGCGTTTGACATTTTTACTGAAAATCACCTGAAAAACCTAATTTTTCACCGCCTGTCAATGACGGCAGACGCAGTTTCTGCGGTGAAAGCAGTTTGACTGAGGGAACATTTTCTCTTATAGTGGCATATATAAAAAACATAATCAATTCCGGAGAACCGGAGAATACAGTAGGAAGGAGACATACCATGTCAGAAAAAATAATTGAGAACAATAGAGTGATTGTAATAGGAAAGATCATTTCCGAGTTTACATTCAGTCATGAGGTTTTTGGAGAAGGGTTTTATACAGTGAACATCTCTGTAAACCGCCTGAGCGACCAGGTGGACATTATTCCCCTGCTGGTCAGTGAACGCCTGATCAATGTAAAGGAGAGCTACATTGGCAGAACCGTGGAGGCTGCAGGGCAGTTTCGCTCCTACAACCGTCACGACGGCGTGAAGAACAAGCTGGTGCTGTCGGTCTTTGTACGGGAGATCATGTTCCGTGAGGAGTTTACGGACTACACCAAGACAAACCAGATTTATCTGGATGGCTTTATCTGTAAGGCGCCGATTTACAGAAAGACGCCCCTAGGCAGAGAGATTGCGGATCTGCTGGTTGCGGTGAACCGTCCATACGGTAAGAGTGATTACATCCCCTGCATTGCCTGGGGAAGAAATGCACGGTTTGCATCCGGCTTTGAGATTGGAACCCATATTCGGTTATGGGGAAGAATCCAGAGCAGGGAATATTCCAAAAAGTTTGGTGAGAATGAGATAGAGAAGCGCGTGGCCTATGAAATCTCCATCAATAAGCTGGAGTGCGTGGATGATGAGCGCCCTGAAAAAACAGAACCCGATCAGGAAAGGGATCTCCACGCACAGGTTCAGAGCTATGGGAGTGATACGGACACCTATGGCTACAATGCCTAGAAACGCCTTTTGCTTTTAGAACAGAGGGGATTTCGTTAAAAACTATTGACAATCCAACAGGATTTGAGTATATTATAGTTGATGAAAATATGAAGTAGAGGTTGCGCGATTGATGAGTATCCCGTACATATGGGTGTGAGCGGACACAGCGGGAGAAAGGTGAGAGCGCCGAAAGGCAGGATAGCCGCTTGCTCCTGTTCTTGGGCATATGGTGAATAACCCTATGACTGTCATCCTGTTCAGGATGGAGGGCTGCTTATTACATGTTTGTTTGAAACAAATTGTTCGTACAGGCTGGCTCTTTGGTCAGCCTTTTTTCATGAAATCCGGGATGAGGGCGCGCTGTCCGGGCATACCGGAAAATAAAGAACAGCGCAGAAAAGAGGAGCTATGTCTATATTTAAGGGAGCCGGTGTGGCCATTATCACACCATTTACTTTAGAGGGAGCTGTAGACTACCCTGCATTTGCGAAGATCATTGAGACACAGATTTCGGGAGGTACGGACGCCATCATCGTATGCGGCACCACTGGAGAAGCATCTACACTGACCCACGACGAGCATATCGACTGCATTCGCTTTTGCGTGGAGCAGGTAAAGGGCAGGATTCCGGTTATCGCTGGAACAGGAAGCAACTGTACGGAGACCGCCATTTATCTGTCGCAGGAGGCGCAGAAGGCGGGGGTGGACGGCGTGCTGCTGGTCTCCCCCTACTATAATAAGGCTACGCAGAATGGCCTCTATGCCCATTTCAAGGCAGTGGCGGACAGCATCAGTCTGCCGGTGATCCTCTACAATATTCCCGGAAGAACAGGCGTCATGATTCAGCCCTCCACCATTGTCCGTCTGGCGGAGGATGTGGAAAACATCGTTGCTGTGAAGGAGGCCACCGGGGATATCAGTCAGGCCGCCACACTCATGAGCATGGCAAAGGGAAAGATCGATGTGTACTCCGGCAACGACGACCAGATCGTACCCATTCTTTCCCTGGGAGGAAGCGGCGTAATCTCCGTGCTGTCCAACGTGGCTCCCGGGTATACCCACGACATCTGCCAGAGCTATTTTGACGGGGATGTGAAGAGGAGCGCCAAGCTGCAGCTGGACGCCATTCCCCTCATTAAGGCCCTCTTTTCCGAGGTCAACCCCATCCCTGTAAAGGCAGCCATGCATATGCTGGGATACTGCGAGAATACTCTGCGTATGCCCCTGACCCCCATGGAGGAGGCCCACGAGGCGGTGCTAAAGGCGGAGATGGAAAAAATGGGCTTACTGTGACAGGAGGAACTTCAGATGATCAATGTATTGATATTTGGCTGCTGTGGAAAGATGGGCCATGTGGTGGCGGATATGATTGCAGAAAAGGAGGGAATGCAGGTCTGCGCCGGCGTGGATGTGGCAAATGATCAAACCTGCGGCTTTCCTGTATATGAGAAGCTTCAGGATGTAAAGGAACAGGTGGATGTGATCATCGACTTTTCCTCTGCGAAGGCGGTGGATCTGCTGCTGGATTACTGCGAGAGCACTGGAACCCCGGTGGTTTTGTGTTCCACAGGCCTAAGCCCGGAGCAGACGGCCCGGGTGCAGGAGGTATCCAGGAGGGCGGCGGTGTTAAAATCCGCCAACATGTCCTTGGGAATCAATCTGCTGATGAAGGTCCTGGGGGAGATTTCTCCCCTGCTTACAGAGGCGGGCTTTGATGTGGAGATCGTGGAACGCCATCACAATTTAAAGGTGGATGCCCCCAGCGGCACGGCCCTTGCCCTGGCGGATTCTGTGAACGCAGCCTGCGGCCAGCAATTTGAGTACATCTATGACCGCTCGGACAGACGCCGGAAGAGGGACAAGAAGGAGCTGGGCATCAGCGCCGTCAGGGGGGGCACCATCGTGGGAGACCACGATGTGATCTTTGCAGGCTATGACGAGGTCATCACCCTCAGCCACAGAGCCTACTCCAAAGGGCTCTTTGCCAGAGGGGCGGTTTCCGCAGCTGAATTTCTGGCGGGAAAAAAACCGGGCATGTATGATATGAGTGATGTAATCAAGCTTTAAATAAGATGGATAAATTATTTTTGATTATGCCTGCCTACAATGAGCAGGACAATATTAAACGGACTGTAAAAGAGTGGTATCCGGTGGTGCAGAAGACCGGGCCGGATTCCCGGCTGGTAGTGGTCAATGACGGCAGCAGGGATGCTACGGGGGATATTTTAAGGGAGCTGGGGGAACAATACCCCCAGCTTATTCCGATTTCAAAGGAAAATGAGGGACATGGGGCGGCGCTTCTGTATGGCTACCAGTTCGCCATACAGAGGGGCGCCGACTTTATTTTTCAGACTGATTCGGACGGACAGACCCTGCCGGAGGAGTTCTGGCCTCTGTGGGGAGAGCGGCAAAAATGCGGTTTGCTGATTGGCGACAGAACCCACAGGCAGGACGGATTTTTTAGAATAATTGTGACCGGCGTGTTAAGACTTCTCCTCCTTGCTATATTCGGCGTCTGGGTCAAGGATCCCAACACCCCTTTCAGACTGATGCGGGCGGAGGAATTGAAGGAGATGCTTTACCTGATTCCGCCAAAATACGGCCTGTCAAATGTGATCATTAGCGTGCTGTACACAAAGAAGGGGGAGGCCATCTATTTTCCCATCACCTTCAGGCCCAGGCAGGCAGGCACAAATTCCATCAACCTGAAAAAGATTTTTGGTATTGGCGGGCGGTCCCTGAGGGATTTCGTGAAAATTAAGCGCTCGATGCGGAATGTGGAGTGGAGATGAACGCAGTAAACAAAAAAACAGCTTTCTATATATTGATATTTGCCATGATTATGGCAGCCTCCTTTTTCCTGCTGGGAGCGGAGGATGCTCTTCTGTTGTGGAGATGGTGGGGGATGTGTCTTTTCATGGGCCTTGGAACCCTGCCCATTTCAGGCTTTCTTCTGGCTCCTCTGGGGGATGGAGGGTATTTTGCCTCGAAAATCTTAAGTATTGCCCTCTGCGGAGTGATCACATGGCTTTTATGCTGCGCAGGTATGCCCTTTACAGGGATTATATGCGGCGTTGTTTCCCTGGCTGTATCTGCGGTTTGTTGGGGAACAGTCTTTGTTGTAAAAAGGAGAAAAAAAGCCCCCCTCTTCCAGACTGTCCGGCAGGAGTCTGGATACAGAGAGGCAAGGAGTAACCTTCCCCTGGAGCTGTGGGTCAAGGAGGAGCTGCTCTTTGCCCTTCTTTTTGTGCTGTGGCTGTATCTGATCGGCTTTCGTCCCGCTGCCTATGGCACGGAGAAGCTGATGGATTATGGGTTCATGGCCAGTATGATGAGAAGCGATCGCCTGCCTGTCACCGACATGTGGTACTCGGACGGCTATATCAACTATTACTATGGCGGTCAGTACTATGTGGTATTTATGGCAAAGCTTTTCTCTACGAGGCTGGAACATGCATATAACCTGTTCAGGGCATTTCTGCCCGCGGCGGTCTTTGTCATGGGCTTTACCCTGGTTTTTACCATGCTTCAGAGGACTGTGAACGGACTGAAAGGCGCGGCAAAAAAAGCGGCCCTGTACGGCGGCGGCCTGCTGGCGGGAGCGGCTCTCACATTTGCCGGAAACGGTCACTACATCATATTCGCGAAGCTTGTGCCTATGCTCCAGGAGCTGCTGGGGCTGGAGGCGGAAAGCTACTGGTTTTCGGACTCTACACGGTATATCGGCTATGTTCCGGAAACCCAGGACAAAACCATCCACGAGTACCCCAGCTATTCTTTTTTGCTGGGGGATCTCCATGCCCATGTGATCAATCTGATGCTTGTGCTTTTGTTTATCTCCCTCTTGCTGGCCTGGTATCTGAAAAATGACAGGATAATGAAGGAAAACGGGGAAGCCAGGCTATCAAAAAAGATGGCCGGGACAAATATATCCCGGGGCAAAGCTTTTTTCTGGGTTCGGGACATATGTCAGCCTGAGATTATCGCCCTAAGCCTGCTGGCGGGTATTTTCAGATGGACGAATTTCTGGGACTTTGCCATATACTTTGGAGCAGCAGGACTGGTGATTCTGGCAGTCAACGTCAGAAAATACGCGGGAGCACCCGGAAGAATGTTTCTGGTGACGGCAGCCCAGGCGGTTCTGGCCCTGGCTGTATCCTATGCGGTGGTTCTGCCCTTTACTCTGGGCTTTGACAGCATGTTTGAAGGCTTTGCCATGGCAAAAAATCACAGCCGCCTTTACCAACTGGTGATTCTGTGGGGCATCCCCGCCTCCACGGTTCTGGTTTACGGCTTTTGCGTGAGAAAAAAAGCCCTGGAGGAGCGGTTTTTCCTGATTATGAGCCTGTATGCCGTTTTGCTGGTTATTCTTCCGGAGGTCATCTATGTCCGGGATATCTACGAGCAGGGCTACGCGCGGGCCAATACCATGTTTAAATTTACCTATCAGGCCTATGTCCTTTTCGCCCTGATGATGAGCTATGCCCTGATTCAGATGGTGACCTGCGAAAGGGCCAGAAGAGGGATGCGCCGCTTCGGCTGGGTGATGCTGGCGCTTCTTTTCTGGACCATGGGCTATTTTCCTACGTCTGTGAAGCTGTGGTTGGGGGATGTGACAAATACACAGAACTATCAGGGAAGCGACGCCACTGCCTTTATAGAAACAGATTTTCCTCAGGATGCGGAGGCCATCCGGTGGCTGATGGAGCATGTGGAGGGAAGCCCGGTGGTTTTACAGGCGGATGGGGACAGCTATTCTGACGCAGACCTGGTATCGGCAGTCACTGGTCTTCCCACAGTCCTGGGCTGGTATACCCATGAATGGCTTTGGAGAAACGACACGGAGGATCTGAACCGGAGAGCGGCGGATATCAGGGGCATTTACACCTCAACGGATCCGGAGGAGGTTCAGAGGCTGATTGAAAAATATCAGATTTCCTACATCTATGTGGGCAGCAATGAATATGAAAAATACGGAGCAGTCAGCACGGAACTGTTCGCGCAGCTGGGAACCCTGGTTTTTCAGGGGGAAGGTTTGGAGACAGGTTCCGGATCCAGTATCTATAAGATGGACTAAAAGGGCCGCCCTTATCATTAAAAAAGAAGGGCTGCAAACTATGAAAAAAGGGTTTAAAAAGTATGAAGAATTCATGAAAAAGCAAGGCGGGCATATTGAAAATACTTGCAAAAGAGGGTGGCGTGAGGTATAATAATTTCTAACAAAAACGTGGAAGGATTTGTTGTTACGGAATGAAAAATGACGTGCTTCGCAGGCTCAGCAGGACAGAATTGCTGACCATGCTCCGGGATCAGGAGCTGGAAATATCTGAGCTGAAGGCGGAAAACCGGAGGCTGAAAAAGCAGCTGGAGGATCGCAGAATTAAAATTGAGGAATCCGGTTCTATCGCGGAAGCATCGTTGAAGCTGACTTCCATTTTTGTGGAAGCGCAAAAGGCGATTGATCTTTACCGGGCAAACTGCCTGGTGGAGAGCGCGTCATCTGCCGGATCTGCGGATGGAGGAACAGAACGTGAAGAAGACCGCATCCAGGAAGAAGTCTGAAGATAACCAGCACTCTAAGCTGAAAAGACCTTCCGTGGAAGAATTAAATCAGGAGCTGAACAGACGGAACAACCGCAAAAGATATATGACGGCCCTAAAGGGCACCATCTATTCCCTGATTGTGGTTGCTGCCATATCCCTGGTGCTGGTCAGTACCGTCATCTGTGTCATGAGAGTATACGGCACCAGCATGGAGCCCACCCTCAGCCAGAAGCAGATTCTCATCGGACTTCGCTCCGGCAGCTATAAGCAGGGCGACATTATCGCCTTTTACAATAATAACAATGTCCTGCTGAAGCGTGTGATCGCTACAGCAGGGGACACGGTAAATATTGATTCCGAGGGAAACGTCTATGTGAATGACCTTTTACTGGAGGAGCCCTATCTGACAGAAAAAAGCTACGGAATTTGTGACATCACCTTTCCGGTAACGGTGGGAGAAGGTCAGGTGTTTGTCCTGGGGGACAACCGTGCCACGGCCCTTGACAGCCGTGCCAGCGTCATTGGAAATGTCAGTACGGAAAACATCATTTGCAGAGTATTCCTTCGGATTTGGCCCTTCAGTGAATGGTTCATTTTGTAAAGGAAGGATTGGCGTTATGAAGCAGGCGAGGAGAAAACGGGAAAAGGAAAACACAGTAAAAAGGAATAATCAACAGCGGGGACATATTGCAAGATGGCTTGTGGAAAAGCCTTTCCTGTACATATGTGCTCTTTTTGTCGTGGCCGCGGTGGTTTGGAGCACCATGACGCCGGCGGTGACGGATAGCGGGGGAGTAGATGAGGGCGGAATAACTTATCCCTATGAAGGTGTTCCAGACAATGCATATCTATTTAAGCCGGATATTGTGGATGTAAGTGCAACACAGCAGGATGAGGGGCCTGACGGTGAGGGACAGATATCGGTAGATTTTAATTTAGCCTATACTATTACTAAAGCTACCTTAGAGAACGGAAATTATATCTATTATAATTTGAATTCAGACCGTGTAGATGAGAGTGGCGCTACAATTGTGATTCCGGAGGGAGGTCTTCCGGCTGGCAATTTCCTTGGTGATGTGATGCTTGCAGATCAAAAGGTAGGTACGTACAGGATCGAGGATGATGGAACGATAATTATCCGTTTTACTGATGAGTTTAGAGAAGAGGTATTATCTTCAACAGCCGAAGAAGGAAGAAGAGCTGTGATACATTTCTCTGCCGATGTGAAAGGCTCTGATGACAACACCTCTGATGATATTGAACTCGATTTCGGCGGAAACGACAGTGCAGATTCTACCGTCGAGATTACTGGATTTCTTTATTCCAATGTATCGATAGAAAAACAGGTATCTTCTACTTTAAATGAAAATGGAAAGCTTGCGTGGAGCTTGACAGTCAGTAACCCCGATTGTGCAAATTTAGAGGGACTGATTATTTCCGATACAATGTTTAAAGAAGCTGAAAATATATCCTGCTCCGCGCCAGGAGATGTATCTGAGACAGATGATGGAGAAAAAGTTTTTATACTGGGCAGTACCACAGCTGAAACTGTGACGATTACTTACACTACAGATCCGGGTAATGATTATAATCTGATTTTGAATGGGGGTTGGGTGAACAACGAAGCCGTTATTAAAAATCAGAATAACAGGGAGTTGGATGAAGCCAATACAGGTACAAATCAGCCCTCAATGATTTCAGGAGAAAAATCGGGATCAGTCGAATATGGGAGTGATACGGATACAATTACCTGGACTATTACAATTGATAATCCCTATGGATTGGATCTGAATGGATATTATGTTGAAGATTCTGGCTTTGCCAGCAGCATTCAGATTACTGATGGTGAGAATGTTATTCCAACAGAAAAATATACATTTGAGAATAATAAGCTGACCTTCAAAGAGGCGGTCACATATGAAAAAATAGTTATAACCTATACCTCAGTTGTTGATAAGGCCACAGCCACCAATGAAGATTATAAGAATGAAGCTCGGCTGTATGCACCGAATGGAAATGACAATAAATATATGTCTGAGGAGGTTTTGCGGCAAGCAATCTCTGTCGATAAGAATGGTTATTCTGTCAATGGCAATAATCAGATTAATTGGACCATCACTATTGAGGACAGAATAGAGGATGAAACGAGTTTTGCCGATTTGCTGATCACCGATGATGTCCTATTTAGCATTATCAATGGGCAGAACATGACAGATGAGCAGATCAAGGCACAATTTAATTTTGTCGATGGAACTAATAGTGCTATGAGTATTCCGTATGATGTTGTTAGAGACAGCAACGGAAATGTTATTGGCATACAGGTAGATGAAAATTTTGATCCAGCGACACTTGGTAAAGATTGGCAGGGCTACGTAAAGATTTCTTTGTCCTATAGCACGGATGCGGATCTCGGCTCGGAATATACTGAGCAAATAACTAATGGGGTATCCACAACAAATAAAATCAGTGCAAGCGCTAACGATGGCGCGATTGATGTATCAGATGAGGCGACTGTAACATATCAGTATCGCAAGAATATCAATAAAGCATATGGCACACCGGAGCTGTCTGAGGATGGAAAGACGTTGACTATTCCATGGACTGTTGTGGTTGAAGGAGAGTTTGGCTATTTTGAGAATATTCAATTAATCGATACCATGTCCGCGACTGTAAACGATCGTACCGTAACCCATTCATTTAGTGAGATTACCCAAATTAGTGTTCAATATTTGAATAGTACAACAAATACTGTTACAGAAATGCAGTTGAATAATGAACAATATTCGGTTGCCGTTGACGAAGATGGGAAAGTTACAATTAAATTAAATGAAGCCGTTCTAGGTGAGGATATCGTATCAAAAATTAATAAAATGACAGTTGAATATAAAACTGTTGTGACTTTGGATGATACCATAACCCTTGCCGAAGATGATATTATTCATTTCAGTAACAAAGCTGAAATTCCTACTTTGGATATTAATACAGAGAATGGTGGCGACTTTACCTATATTGCTGAAGAAAATCGCATAAATAAGATATCTTTGGATAAGGATGGAGATGGTATTATCGACTTGGGAGGTGTGCCCACTGCGACTATAGAAATTGATGGAGAACCTACGGTGTGTTACTTATTTAAATGGCAGGTAACACTAAATGAAAATGATGGCTATGATGCTTCGACGGGCGAGCTTACACTCACAGATACTCTTCCGGAGGGCTTTTATCTTCTGGAGAATGGTGCAGGGGCTAATCGAGTATACATAGATATTCATTATGATGGTGGAAACAAAGAAGAATGCATTTTGTCTGCAACACAAAGTGCATCATCTTGGGCAGGCTATTATTCATTGGAAACAACAGCAAATGATGGTCAGATTGTAAAATTCCATATTAACGAATATGCGTATGCATCAGGGCGTATGAGCTATTTGTATTATACAACATATGCGCCTAAGGATGTTCTTGACGCAAAGATATCGGAAGCAGAGTCCACAGGAACGGGTTATAGCATTGTTAACGAGATTTCTGATGGAACATATAGCAAGAGTGAAACTGTGGAGCCTAGACCTGCGGAGCTTCCTGAAAGTGATGGGATGATTACCAAGGAGCCCCAGACACAGACAACAGGCGGATACATCTCTTACACTGTTGACTTTAATCCGGATTCTCTGGATCTTCTTCCCGGAAGCGACTATGTTCTATTGAAGGATGAGTTCAATTTCGGCTCATATTATTATGATAAAGATGGACATTTGATTGACAGTGATCCTTCAGAGCTATTAAACGTTACCCTGCAAAGAATTGACTTTTTTGAGGTTGACGAGAATGGAGACAAAACTCCTCTAGCTCCGCAGCCTGTATATAGCTTTAAGGACAAACCGACTGAAGAGATTGTTTCTGATGTTGAAGGAGAATATCTCGAAAATGAAAATTCGCTATGGACTGCTTACGAGAATGACTACGTGTTTAGAGGTATTCCCGATGGAGCTGTTTTAACTGTGATTGTACAGTTTGATAATAGTCCTATAATCGATGCGGAAAGTGTATATCGCAGAGATACATATAATAACACCAGCTTGAGTTATAATCGAACTCAGATTGGTGAGACTACATATCAATATACTATTGCAGTTACTGCTCAAGATGGTTCGGAAACGACAGATGTTTACGTATGCTTAGGAAATATGAGCTCTATGGGCGGAATAGCTGGAGATTTTACAGCAGAGGCAAAAGTAACTAATAAGACCTCTGATGCTGAGCTTACATTCACTTTACCCGATGGAAAGCATATTCAGATTGAATATACTTACAGAGCGCTGTCGGACGAAGTTTACTCGGTTCCAGTTTCAAATTCTGTTACGTCCGTCAGCAAATATGGCACGCATTTTGATGATTCTTCAGTGCAGTTTGAGGCGCATAATGATTCTGAGGCGGTAGTTCATACTTATTTAGGTATTGAAAAAACAGACTCTTCGGACAGCTCGCTAAAGCTAAATGCCGGTTTTATCCTTGCCAGATATAATACCAATACATGGCAATGGGAATATGCGCAGAGCGTGACAGGCTTTATAATTGACAGTTGGGACACCAATAAACCTGAGGAGGAATTATTCAGTACAGATGGTTCAGGCGTTTATTATCTGGATCCAGATCCTGGCTATTTGTATTACCTTAAGGAAGTGCGAACGCCGGAAGGATATGATCCTAATTTTAGCGATAATAAGTACTTCGTCTATAATACATCTGTGAGCAGCTTAAATATACCGCAAACGGGTCCGGACGGTGATTTAATTATTGCATCTTCAATCATTAATCTTGTTACGGATAGCACGCTGACAGTCGTGAATCGAAAGACGGATATCTCTATTTCTGCTACAAAGACATGGGCAGATGGAAACAATAAACATGCGGATGATACTGTAAAATTTGAACTCTGGTTCTCAACGACACGTTCCAATTCAGCTACTGATATTCCACAGGATGCGGAAATATATAGTAGTGCAGTTGAGGTAAATGCTATATGTAATTGGTCATATACCTGGGAAAATTTAAGAAGTGCAGATGATAGTGGACGTCCTTTGTATTATTATGTAAAAGAGGTGGAAGTCGAAGAAGGCTACACTCCTTCTTATGTGAATAATGGACTGAATAATAATGGCACAATACAGGTAACCAATTCAAGAGGGCTTACTCTTACAAAGGAATGGTTTAATGCAGATGGATCAACTCCGATTGCTGACGCAGAGTTGGGGGACATTACCGAAATTCAATTAAACCTTTATCGATCTACTGCTCTCTCTTCAACGATACCTACAGAGAAAGAACTTGTGGGCGCTTATACTCTGCGTAAGTCTGAGAACTGGACACTAGATATTCCTTCCCTTGCTGCAGGAGATGGAGAGGGCCATACGTATTATTACTATGTAGAGGAAGTGTCTGTGGGGGGATACACTACAAGCTACAGAATCAATGGTTCTGAGTATAATGGATTACTTGTAGTAAGAAATATAAAAGATTCCTCTTACCAGCTTCCTTCCACAGGCGGTCCAGGAACAAGCCGTTACTTATTTGGCGGCGTCATGCTGCTCATGACGGCAGCCATTGGGTATATAGCAGTACAAGTCATTTGCCGGAAAGGGAATACAGCCTTTGCGGGAACAAATAAAAAAGAAAAGGAGAAAAAATTATGAGAAAGAAAACATTTCTTAGTGCTGCGGTAGCAGCCAGCATGGTCTTTACCATGTTCAGTGTGCCGGCGTTGGCAACGGATGTCACCATTGTAACAGATACTAGCAATAATACACCTTCAACGCATACGTACAATGCATACCAAATTTTTAGTGCAGATGTTAATGCGGATGGAGTTTTAACTAATGTTACATGGGCAGAAGGTGTTAATTCATCTGCATTGGAGAGCGCTTTGAAAGAAAGTATTTCAGATTTATTTAAGGAAGATGAAACAAATATTTTTAGTGCATGTACCAATGCAACTGACTTTGCAGAAGCGATGAACAAAATTCAAAGTGATTCAGATGCTGCCGCATTGCTTGCTCAGATCATTGGTCGAAATCTTGGAACTATAACACAAACTTCTTCTAACGGTAAGTTTACTGGCTTAGCTGAGGGCTATTACTTTATAAAAGATGCTGATGCTATTACAGGCAATGATGCATCTACCATGTTTATTCTCAGAGTTGCAGGAGATGCAAATCTTGTTGTACCGGTAAAGAGCAGCGTTCCTACTCTTGAGAAAAAGGTGCTTGAGGTTGGCTATACCGTTTCTAATACAAGTACCGGTGCTGAAGAAGCAGCTGAATATGGAACAGATTACAATGATGTTGCAGACTACAGCATTGGCGATTTGATTTCCTTTAGGTTATATGGAACCGTTGCGGACAACTTTAGGGATTATAATGACGATTATTGGTATCAGTTTCAGGATACTATTGATACTGGCCTGACATTTTATGATGGTGACGATGCGGACGCTATAGTTGATGTTACGGTTTATAAAAAAGATGCTAGTGGAACAGAGACAGAAATTTCTGATACATATTATGAAGTGTCCCAAACAGACCAGAGCTTTACAGTAACCTTTGATAACCTTAAGGATATTATAGATTTAACAGCAACTGATAGAATTATTGTTGAATATCAGGCTTCTCTGAACAGCAGTGCGGTTATCGGAAATGACGGTAATGTTAATACTGCAAAGCTCTTATTCTCCAATAATCCCAATGTAGGAGGCGGTACTGATACAGACGGTGATGGAACACCGGATGAGACAGGCGAGACCCCCGAGGATCAGGTTGTGGTGCTTACCTATCAGCTGGATGTAACCAAACAGGATGGCGATAATACGAATCCACTTCAAGGCGTTACTTTTGCTCTGAAAAATTCCGCTGGCCAGTGGGTCGTAGCTGACGGCGATAACAAGGTAACAGGTTATACCACAATTGAAGAGGATAGAACGAAATTCACTACTGACGAGAACGGTCAATTCAGCGTGACCGGTCTCGAGGATGGTACATACACGCTGGATGAGCTTCAGACTCTGAACGGATATAACGATATTGCTGATATAACGCTTGTTATTGCAGCAACGACCTCCAACGGACAGAGCTGGGCTGGAGCTGCCCCGCTTACAGGGCTTACGATTAATAAAGATAATGGAGGCGCTACAAATGGAAGTGTAGACACTGGTATAGTTGCGGCAACCGTTTACAACTATAAGGGTTCCTCCCTTCCTTCCACCGGTGGTATGGGTACGGTGGCCTTCTATGTAGTTGGCATCACCCTGATGGCTGGCGCCGGCGTATTGCTGGTAACCAAGAAGAGAGCCTCCGCCGAGGAGTAATTTGAAATTTGCTTTCCGGACGCACTGTTTATGGTGCGTCTGGATTTGCAGGAGGTTTTACTGTGATATGTTGTCAGCTGCAGAGCTTTCTGCAGCTGGCTGCGACAGCAGGGAGAGTCCTATGAAGAAACATCTTTCTACAATACTTTTAGTTCTGGTTTTTATCGTAGGACTCGCCGTGCTGTTGTATCCCTCAGTCAGCGATCTATATAACAGCAGTCTTCACTCCGCAGCCATTAACGACTATGATGCGGTGCTGAATACCTTAACGGAACAGGATTATTCCCAGTATTGGTCCGCTGTGGACGCCTACAATGAGAAGATTCGGGGCCGGGGCACGGTGATGGGCCTTGTAAACGGAGAGCCCCAGGATCAGGAGTATATGGATACGCTGAATGTGCCAGGTACGGGCATGATGGGGTATATAGAGATCCCTTCCATCGATGTGCGCCTTCCGATTTACCCTGGAACCAGCGACGCAGTCCTCTCCGCAGGTGTGGGACATATCGAGGGCTCCTCCCTCCCAGGAGGAGGAAAGGGTACCCATGCCATTTTGTCCGGACACAGAGGCCTTCCCTCAGCCACACTCTTTACAGATTTGGATGAGCTGGTGGAGGGGGATGTGTTTTATCTGCACATCCTGGACCGGACGCTGGCCTACCAGGTGGATCAGATCAGCACGGTGCTTCCCACGGAGGTCGGCAATTTAACCCTCGACCCGGAAAAGGACTATGTG
This sequence comes from uncultured Lachnospiraceae bacterium, assembly GCA_944381475.1. Classification (GTDB taxonomy): domain Bacteria; phylum Bacillota; class Clostridia; order Lachnospirales; family Lachnospiraceae; genus UBA4292. The sequence goes on from CALWLH010000111.1 coordinate 30,427, forward strand.
ACTCTGATCACCTGTACGCCTTATGGGGTGAATTCCCACCGGCTCCTGGTCCGGGGCGTGCGGATTGCACACGATGAGGAAAGGGAGGAGACGCCCCAGTATACCTTCCGGGTGCACCGGGATGTGGAAATATACGGGGTCAGTATCATTGCTCCCATTGCCATGGTACCGCTGCTGATTTTGGTTTTGATTTACGTTCTTGTTCGCTATCGAAACAGAAAATCTTCTTGATTGCACATTGTGCAGAAATGAGGCAGAAAATGAAGAGTAGAAACAGGAGAAAAGCGATATATATGACATCCCTGGCTGTAAGCGGTATGCTTGCGGTTACAGGCATATCTGCTTATGGAGATGCGCTTTCCGGCACGGGGGATTTAACCATCTCCCTGGAATATGCAGGGAAGGCCATTCCCTCTGCAAAGGTGGAGCTGTATTATGTAGGACCCTGGAACAGCACGGGATCCTGGGATTATGGTTCAGACTTTGCAGGCTGTGATATATCTATTTCAGAAGATGTACTGGACGACAATGCCGCTGAGCAGCTCTATTCCTACGCTGCGGAGCAGAATATTTCTTCTCTGGAGCAGGTGACAGACGGGGAAGGCCGGGCCGTCTACAGTGATTTGGGCACAGGCCTGTATCTGGTTGCCCAGGACGGGTGGAGTGTGGAAAATCCAGCTTATGAGGAGTTTGACCCCTTCCTGGTTTCTGTTCCCTTCCTTGTGGATAACGCGTATACCTACAGCATAGAGGCAAAGCCCAAGACGGAGATGCTTCCGGAGGAGACAGCTACAGAATCGGAGACCACACCGGAGGAAACCACTGCTTCCCAGGAGGAGACCACTGGGGAGGCGGAAACCACGCCGGAGGAAACACAGCCCGCAACAGAGCCGGAGCAGCCTACAGAGCCCGCATCGGAGGAAACCATCTCCACGGAGGAGGATCCCTCCCACAAACCCGGGGGAGAGCTGGGCGATGGGGATGAGAGCTGGTCCACAGCAGCCTCCGATGAGGAAACCACGGCTCCCATAGAGACGGAGACGGAGGATGACCCTTCCCACAGACCGGGGGGACAGCTGGGGGATGACGACAGCGGTCATCTTCCCATCACAGGTATGGTGGTATGGCCCATCACGGTATTTTCCATTTTAGGTATGCTGTTTGTTGTTGCCGGATGGGTTGACAACAGACGCAGAGAAGAGAAAGAGTAATATGAAAAAGAAGCAGCCGGTAAGACGAGGCACATTATTGATGATTTTAGGGACAATGATGATTTTTGGGGCATTGTCCCTTCTTTTATATAACAGACACAAGGAGAAGATTGTGGGAGAGCGCTCCGGAGCAATATTGTCAGAGCTGGAAAACCTGATCACGGCCATTGAACGCCCCGCCGGTGAGACGGGGGAGGGGGATGACAGCCTTTCGGAGTTTCTGGAGCCGGAGGACAGCATCGCCGGACAGCCCTTTCCGGGGAGCAGCGGGGGCTCCGGGCAGGATTCTGTATCAGGGGAAGCTGCTTCTGAGGATGATGGCCTTCCGGAGGGGGTTATTGACAGCGACATGCCCTGCATATACCTGGACGGATACTACTACATCGGCATTTTGGAGCTTCCCGCGCTTGGTATGACCCTGCCTGTGCAGTGGGGGTGGTCGGATGCGCTGATGGATGTTTCACCCTGCCGCTATAATGGAACCCTGGAGGAGGGGAATCTGATTATCATGGCCCACAACTATTCCACCCACTTTGGACGGATCTTCGATCTGGCGGTTGGAGATGAGATTTATTTTACTGATATCCTTGGGGAGCGCTGCGCCTTTGAGGTATGCGGCGTGGATGTGTTTGGGAGAAGTGAGATTCAGAAGATGTACGAGGGAGACTGGGAGATGACCCTGTTTACCTGTGTGCCGAATACCTATAATCGTATCGCGGTCCGGTGCAGGCTGGCGCAATAAGTGCTGTCAGCCCCCGGGATTGTTATCTGATGGGCAAGGTTGTCCGGCAGGTAACGATTCCCGGGGGCTTTTATTTTTTCAGGAAAAGATTGACATTTTTCATGATAAGTGTACTATAATTACTAGTACAGATATGTGTGTCTGAGAAAAATCTCCCTGCTGCAGGGGAATAGTAAGAAAGGAGGCGGGCATGTTTCAGTTGGACGTGATGTCGAGAATACCTGTATACGAACAGATTGTGTCCCAGTTTGAAGAGTTTGTTCTCCGGGGGATCTTTGCTTCCGGTGAGAGACTTCCCTCGGTCCGGGGGCTTTCCATGGAATTGTCCATCAATCCCAACACCATCCAGAAGGCCTACCTGGAGCTGGACCGGCGGGGACTTACCTGCTCCGTCCCCGGTAAGGGTATATTTGTTTCGGAGAAGGCCCGGGAGCTGATCATGAAGGACCGCAGGGGACAGCTGAAGGAAATTAAAAGGGCTGCCGCAGAGCTGAAGCTGGCGGGAGTGTCTCTGGAGGAGGTATTGGACACGGTACAGAGTGTTTGGAGTCAGGAGGATAAGTATGATTGAGGTAAAGAATGCAAGGAAGTGCTTTGACGACTTTGAGGCGCTCCATGAGATCAGCTTTAATATTCCGGATCACTGCATCTTTGGAATGGTGGGAAGCAACGGTGCCGGAAAATCCACCCTGATGCGGATGATCACCGGCATTTACAGGGCGGACGGGGGAGAAATCTGTATCGACGGGGAGCCGGTGTATGAGAATCCTCAGGTAAAGAGGAAGATGGTATTTGTGGCGGACGACCTGTATTATATGGGGAATGCCAGCATGAACCGTCTGGCCTTGACCTATCAGGCCATGTATCCCAGCTTTGACATGGAATACTTTCACGAGCTGGCAAAGATGTTTCATTTGGATGAGAGAAAGTCTTTGACCACCTTCAGCAAGGGCATGAAGCGTCAGGCCATCACCATTCTGGCTCTGTCCTGCAGAACAGAGTATATTCTTTTCGACGAGACCTTTGACGGTCTGGATCCGGTGATGAGAAACCTGGTAAAGGGCCTGATCTGCCGGGATATTGCGGACAGAAAGGCTACCGCCGTCATCACCTCCCATTCCCTTCGGGAGCTGGAGGATACCTGCGACCAGCTGGCTTTACTGCACAAGGGCGGTCTGGTGCTTCAAAGCGATATCGGCACCTTAAAGACCAGCCTCTTTAAGGTGCAGCTGGCCTTTGCAGAGGAGTACAGCAGGGAAAATATAGAGGATTATCTAAGCTTTTCCGGGACAGGTGACATTCCCTATGCCATCCTGCATTTTTCAAAATCCGGCTCCGTGGCCAACATGATCATGCGGGGGGATCATCAGCTGGTGATGGAGCTTCTGGGTGCGAAAAAGCCTCTGATTTTAGAGTCCCTGCCCCTGACCTTAGAGGAGGTTTTCACCTACGAGATGGAGGCTTTGGGGTATTCCTTTGAGAATGTCTTTGGGGAGGATATGTGAAATGAAGAGAATAAAGTTATTTGATAAGAACCTGTATATTGAGGCTCTTCGGCAGCTGCGGACCATCGGCGTGGCGTCCGGGGTGATCCTTCTTCTGCAGTCCGTCCTGGTACCCCTGTCTGTTTTCGTCACTACCCGCGGCATCAACGATGAATATGTGGAGGAGGCGGAGCTTCTGAATGTGGCGCCTCTGGTGTTTTTGGTGACGCTGCTGCTGCCCATCATGACAAACATTTTGTTTTCCTTTGTGAACAAGAGAAATGCCAGCGACTTCTACCATTCCTTCCCGGTGCGCCGGGAAACCATGTACATTACCTACCTGGCTGCGGTTCTCACCTGGGGCCTGGGGCTTCTCATTCTTCCGGCAGCGGCGGAGTATCTGCTGTTTCTGCCCATCAGGCATGTGAAGCTGGCGCTTGACAATTCTCTGTATCTGATGGCGGACATTCTGGTGGTGGGGGTATTGATCAGCGCCGCTGTGATAATCGCCCAGTGCATCACCGGCACCAGGTTTGGGGTGCTGGCGGTGATCCTTATGATTCTGTTTCTGCCCAGATTGTTTCTGGTCTATATTCGGGAGATGGTGACCTTTAATCATGAATTTCTGCTTCTGGATGAGGGAAATCATCTGTTCTGGGACCAGAGCTGGAATCTGCTTTTTGGGTTTGCAGACAGCTATAGGGAGATGCGGAGCATCTTATATACGCTGGCGCTGGCCCTGATTGATCTCATCATCGGCGGAGTGCTGTTTGTAAAAAGAAAAAGTGAGAAGGCGGAGAGCGTGGCCATCAGCAGCAGGCTCCAGATGGTGCTTCGGATCCTGCCGGCCCTGACCTGCTCCTTTCTGCCCATCTATGTGCTTCTGAGCACCATGAGGCAGGAGGGCTTCATGGACGGAAGCGATATCGTCATCCTGATTATCCTTTATATTATTGTAATTGTAGTGTACTTTCTCTATGAGCTTCTCACCACCAGAAAGCTGCGCTCTGTCGTCAAAGCGGCGCCGGGGCTTTTGTGGCTGGCGGCGGCCAATGTGGCGGTTTTACTGTTCATCAGCCTGTATGGAAATTATCAGGCGGGGCTTCTTCCAGAGGCGGAGGAGATTGACTCTGTGCGTTTCGTCTATAGGGAGGCTTCCTATGGTATGGGACTTTTCGCGGATGAATCCGACTATTTTGATCTGCGCCTTCAGGATATAACCTTTGACAATGATACAATTAACCGGATTGTCAGCGAGGCTCTTGCGGATACCGCCGAAAGTAATGGAGAATATTACGAGTCCAGATACCGGTTGGATGTGGCTATTACCTACAATGGAAGGACCATCTGGCGCAGGATCGCGTTTCAGGTTCAGCAGAAACAGGAGCTTTTAGAGGCAGTGATTGCAGATGCGCGCTTTTTTTCCTTTGCGGAGGTTCTCTCGGAATATGATATCCTCCAGGATGTTGAACTATACAAAAATGATCAGTATTCTGTGCTGTCCCAAAACAAGATGAGAACGATTTACCAGACGGCGGTGGAGGAGCTGGCCTTGCTTGACAACAAAACTCAGTGCCAGCTGCTCTCTGAATTCAGATATCCCATGATGTATGCCACCATTGAATATCAGGGGGATTGGTATCGCGTTTCTCTTTCTATTGACCAGGAGATGATGCCTGAAACATGGGAGCTGATAGGCTCCGTGAGAGGGAATGGATTTTTATTGGAATAGGGCATGAAAAAGGGCTGCCGTGTTTGCGGCAGCCCTCTTGCTCACCCTCCGAACATTTTTGCCATCATCTTCAGCTGTTCGATACGTTTTTTGTCCTCCGGGGTCTGGTTGGGATAGATGTGGTCGATGATAATGCCCGCTTCCTCATCCGTGAAGGAGATGCCCCGTTCGTTGGCGGCGGCGGTTACAGCCAGCAGAAAGGGGAGTACCTCATCCTGATTTTTTTGTTTCATCTCGCTGGACATCTGGTCCAGAAACCGAAGCTTTTTAGGGTCCAGGGATTGAAGTCTGGGGTCGTCATAAAAAGAACTCATAGGATACCTCTCATTCATTTTTGAAAAGATTCTGATACTGGGCAAATAATTCCTGCTGCTTTGGGGACATCATCCGCTTGAGCATGTCGTTGTTGATGCCTGGCGGCGGTGTGGGAGGGGGAGGAGGATCTGCACTCTGCATACGGGCGCTAAAGCCTGGCTCCGGCTCCTGCCCAGGCGGAGGCGGAGCTTCAGGCGGCTCCTGCCCCATATTCATTCCCTCCATCATTTCCATCATCTTCATCATGTCGATCATCTTTTTGATCCGATCCACATCGGATCGGGGCATGTTTTTGGTGAGCATTCCGAGAAGTGTTTCAGTATCTGGAAACTCCGGCTCATCCGGGGCAGCGTGGAGAAGATCCTGCTCCACCCGAAAGGCCTCGCACATATGGCGAAATTCCAGAAAGTAAAGCAGGTAGGAAAAAAACATCCGATTTGTGGCAGGGAAATAGGGCAGCAGGGTATGTAAGAATTGAAACTGCCGGTAAAATGCGTCCATAAATCTCCCTCCTGCATGGATTTCCATGTGACTAATATATGTAAAACCGCTGAAAAAGTTTCCCGAAAAATGGGGATAATCACTGCTGTGTACTTTTTCGCATAAAATAATCCTGGATTGATTGAAAAATGGAGTGATATATGGTAAAATGACGATGGTATACTGTATCATAATCGTTGGCATAGCCTGGCGGGCAGGCTGTCTGAGGCATCTTTTTTCCGAAAACGCCGGTGCCTGGGCACATTGGATGTGGGATGCCTGAATGGATCAAGTTAGGAGATAAAATGGAGTTTAAAAGAATAAACGAAAATACATTTGAATGCCTGATGTCGAAGGAAGACCTTGAGGATTATGATATGACCATGGAGGACTTTCTTAAGGATCAGGATAAAACACTGAATTTTATGCGTAAGATATTGGAGCGTTCCGAGGAGGAGCTTGACTTTGAGCCCTCATCCGGTGTGATGAGTATGCAGATTGCACCGCTTCCGGGAGATGGTCTGTCGCTGGTTTTCACCAACAGGCAGCACGTTTCCGGGCTGGATCTGCTGACCCATGTCAGAGACATCATCCGGTCCCATATAGAGGGGCTTCCCCTTGATCAGGGACTGAAGGATGGAGAGCATCCGTCTCAGTCCGGGACAGAAGGACTTCAGGCGCTGGAGGATGAAAAGCAATCAGATGACTTTGTGGATCTCAGATCCATTATGGAGGAGATGGTTCAGGGAGATGACCAGAAGGAGACAAAGAAAGCTGTCTCAGAGCATCCACGGCTGTACTACTTCAATTCCTTTTCGGATCTGGAGCGCTTCTGCAAGTCCTGGACAGGTAAATCTGTGAAGAGTCAGATACTAAAACAGGACCAGGACCAGGGATATTATCTTGTCATAGAAAAAGGACGCCTGTCAAAAGACGACTATATCCGGCTTGGAGAAGCTCTTGCAGAATATGCTGCCTTTGTGACCGATCAGCCCCTCAGGATTGCGGGTATCAGGGAACATGCAAAGGTGATCCTATCAAAAGACGCTGTTTCCATGCTGAAGAATCTGTAAAGCGTTTGAATCAGACGGTGCAGCCTCTGGCGTACCAGTTGGGAGGAAACGTACATGAAATACATTTTGAAGCGCATCGGAATCATGCTGCTTACATTGCTGCTGGTTTCGATGCTGGTCTTTTTGGTCTTTTCCGTCATTCCTGGCGACGGGGTGTTGGCGAGACTTGGAACGGACGCTACGCCGGAACAGGTTGAGGCGCTTCGGGAGAGCCTTGGTCTCAATAAGCCGGCTCCTGTGAGATATATGATCTGGCTTACAGACCTTTTTAAGGGCGATCTTGGAACCTCCATCAGCTACGGGCAGCCCGTAGCCAGTCTGCTGGCGGACAAACTGGAGGTGACCCTCTGGCTTGCCATTCTTGCATTCTTTTTTATAGTGTGCGTTTCCCTGCCCTTAGGGATACTGGTGGCCAGATATGCAGGGAAGCCGCTGGGCCGTGCTGTCCATCTGCTGCTTCAGATTATCATGGCCATACCGCCCTTTTTTATTGGGATTCTTATGGTGTTGGTCTTCGGGCTTGTTTTAAAATGGTTTACGCCCTACAGTTTTGTCCAGCCATCCCAGAGCTTTACAGGCTTTTTGCTTTGTCTAATTCCTGCTGCGCTGGCCATCGCCATACCCAAGATCGCCATGGTGGTAAGGTTTCTTCGGGGCTCCGTTCTGGCAGAGGAAAAAAAGGACTATGTCCGCACCGCTTACAGCAAGGGGGCGGACAGAAACCGGGTTTATTTTATGCATCTGTTAAAAAATGCTCTGATTCCCGTTATCACGATCCTGGGCATGATGATGGCCGAAATTATGGCGGGAAGCATTGTCATAGAGCAGGTTTTCAATCTGCCGGGGCTTGGAAGATTTCTCATCACCTCCATAGGAAACCGGGATTTTCCTGTGGTTTCTATTATCATGCTGTATATGGCTGCTATAGTGGTTGTCCTAAATAATCTGGTGGACATTCTTTACCATGTGGTTGATCCGCGAATCACCTCATAAGTGAAAGGGAAAGGATGGATACCGGTATGAAAAGATTTTTCGGCAGCTTTAAAGGTAAAAATATATATTTTAAGATTGGCGCTTTTTTTCTGCTTTTTCTGGCGCTTGTGGTCATAGTCAGCTTTTTTTACACGCCCTACGATCCGGCAAAAATGGATGGTACCGCAAAATTTACGCCTCCCTGCGGGGCTCATCCCTTTGGAACAGATAACTTTGGAAGGGATATCTTAAGCCGTGTGATGGCTGGGCTCCAGGACACATTTATCATTGCTTTCAGCGTGGTTTTGATAGGCGCTGGGGCAGGATCCTTCATTGGGGCTTTGACAGGATATTATGGCGGCTGGCTGGACGAGGTATTGATGCGCCTGAACGACATGCTGACTGCTTTCCCCAGTGTCCTGCTGGCTCTGGTATTTGTCAGCCTGTGGGGAAGCGGAACCTATGAGATCATCGGGGCTTTGGGCATTGCTTTCATTCCAAGCTTTGCGCGCCTGGTACGCGGAGAGGTGCTGAAGCTTCGGGAGGCGGATTTTGTAGACAGTGCCAGGCTCATGGGCGTGTCCGATCTGCGCATTATCTTTGTGCACATTTTTCCCAATATTCTGCCCACTCTGTTTTCGGCAGTGGCCATTGGCTTCAACAATGCGGTGCTGGCGGAGTCAGGAATGAGTTATCTGGGTATTGGAGTCACACCTCCGGATGCAAGCCTGGGAAGCATGTTAAGCGACGCCCAGGGCTATCTGTTAAATGCGCCCTGGTATGCGCTGGCTCCCGGAATCACGATTATTTTTCTCATACTGGGTTTCAGCTTTGTCAGTGAGAAGCATGCATAGGAGGTGGGAGTATGCTTGAAATCAGGAATCTGAGAGCCGGATTTTTACAGCAGGAGGTTGTGCATGGTATTTCCCTTCACGCGGATGCCGGGGAGATTGTGGGTATCATCGGCGAGTCTGGCTCAGGAAAAAGTGTCACGGCCCTTTCTGTAGCAGGCTTGCTAAAAGAGGGCGCCTGGTGTAAGGGCGAAATCCTCTTTCATGATGTGGATCTGAACAGGCTGAGCGAGAAGCAGCGCCGCTCCTATAAGGGGAAGGAAATTTCTATGATTTTCCAGGAACCCCTGACCTCTCTGAATCCGGTAATCCGTGTAGGACGCCAGATAGAGGAGCCTTTGCTTATACACACGAAGCTTTCTTCATCAGAGAGAAGAAAACAGGTGCTGTCTGTCATGGAGGCAGCAGGGCTTGAGGAACCGGAAAAGCTCCTGGGCATGTATCCCCACGAGCTCTCGGGCGGTATGCGACAGCGGGCCATGATCGCCATGGCTTTGGTATGTAATCCTTCTCTTATGATCGCTGACGAGCCCACCACGGCACTTGACGTTACGCTTCAGGCTCAGATACTGGAGCTTATTAAAGGTATAGTAAAAAAACGGCGGATGGCCTGTCTTTTCATCTCTCATAATATGAGTATTGTCAGGAATTTCTGTGACAGGGTCTATGTGATGAAGGACGGGGAGCTTGTGGAGACTGGAACGCCGGATGAGATATTTCTCTCTGCCAAAAAGGACTACACCAAAAGACTGATCAGCTCCATTCCGGATGGTATTCCCCGCCGGGACAGTGTGGATGAACAGTCCGGCACAGTTTTAGAAGTAAAGAATTTTTCTGTTTACTATAAAAAGAAAAAAGCCCATTTCTACAGCCCCGCTGAGCTGGAACAGGTGGTTAAGTCCGTCACCTTCTCCATCCGGCAGGGGGAAATGCTGGGGCTGGTAGGACAAAGCGGCTGCGGAAAATCAACCCTGTCAAAGGGGATTCTTGGCTTGCAGTCCTATACCAGCGGGGAAGTAACCTATATCCAGAATGGAAAAAAAATCAGTCTGCTGGATAAAAGCTCGAAAAACAGAAGCTATCTGCAGATGGTCTTTCAGGACCCCTACAGTTCCTTAAATCCGGCCAAGACCATCGGCTGGATACTGTCAGAGCCTCTGCGGGTTTTACGTAAAAATCTTAACGCCAATGCTAGGAAGGCCCGGGTTTTTGAGATGCTTGGAGCCGTGGGGCTGTCAGAGGATTTGGCGGACCGTTATCCCGGAGAGCTGTCCGGGGGTCAGAGGCAAAGGGTTTGTATTGCCCTTGCTCTTATTCAGGGGGCAGGGGTGATTATTGCGGATGAACCGGTTTCAGCGCTGGATGTAACGGTTCAGAAGCAAATTCTGGATCTGATTAAGGAGCTGCAGCTTCGCACAGGTATTTCCTGTCTGTTCATCTCCCACGATATGGCCATTGTGCGTCAGATGTGCCACCGGGTTCTAGTGATGAAAAATGGAGAGCTGACTGAAATGACGGATTTGGAGCAGATCAAATAAGGGTACTATGACATGGAAATAAATAGGAGAGGGCTGTCTGAAGACAGGAAGGTAGGTTACATGGAAAAACAGATCCTTGAAAATGAGAATCTTTTGGTCCAGATCAATGCCCATGGCGGAGAGCTGGCCAGAATCTATGACAAAGATAAAAAGCGCGAGATTCTTCATGATGCAAATCCTGAATATTGGAACCGTCATGCGCCGATTCTCTTCCCTATGGTGGGCGCAAGCTATGAGGGAAAGTACCGCTATAAGGGTAAGGAGTATCCCATGAGCCAGCACGGCTTTGCGAGGGATATGGAATTTCACCCGGTGGAATCTGAAAATCCTCTGGAAAAAATCTATGCGCTTCAGGATAATGAACGAACCTACAGTGTATATCCCTTTCATTTCAGGCTTCAGATCAGCCACAGGCTGAATGGAAGAGTGCTGATCGTTAGCTGGCGTGTGGAAAACAGGGATGACAAGGAGCTTTTGTTTAATATCGGCGGACATCCTGCTTTCCGCCTGGGCGAGGGAGTGAAATTTTCAGATGTGAGCCTGAATTTCCACACAGAGGGTCATCTGACTTACTACAAGCTGGAGGAGCCTGGCAGCGGCTGCTGTATTGCTGACAAGTCAAACCGCCTGACTTTATGGAATGGCAGGATGAACCTTACAGACGACTTTTTTTCTGATGGCGCGTATATTTTCCAGGATGCTTCTGTGCAGGATGTGACCATGTGCGTGAAAGGTGTGCCTTTTGTGCGCGTCTATGCGCCGGGCTTCATGTACTTTGGACTGTGGAGTAAAACGGGGGCGCCCTTTGTCTGCCTGGAACCCTGGCTTGGCAGGGCGGATGCATGCGGCTTCAAGGGAGAGCTGGAAGAGAAGGAAGGCATAATGAAGCTGGCTCCGGGTGAGGTTTTTGAGACCAGCTACTGCATTGCAGTAATGTAGGGCTATAATAAGGCGGGATGATCAATGACGAAGCTTGATGAGATCGTAAGTGTGCTCACGAAAAAGCATGTGTATATTCAGACACATAATTTTCCGGATCCGGATGCCATTGCCAGTGCATACGGCATGAAGATTCTGCTGAAAAAGAGGGGGATTTGTGCCACCATCTGTCACCAGGGAAAAATTGACTCCTACAGCACCTCTAAGATCGTGGAGGTACTAAGGATTGACATGAAGGAGTTCGAGGAGCTTGAGGCTGAACATATGCTCAGTGCTGAAGATGAGATCATACTGGTGGATTCTCAGAAGGGTAATACCAACATTTCGGATATGAAGGGTCTCGAAGTGGTGTGTATCGATCATCATCCTATTTCAGACAGCGCTTCCCTGGTGTACAGGTTTTACGATATCCGGCCGGAGATGGGAGCCTGCGCCACTATGGTGGGCCAGTATTTCTTGGAGGAGGGCGTTCCCTTTGACAAAAAGATTGCTACTCTATTAAGCTTTGGCATAAGGACAGATACGGCGAACCTTTGCAGAGGCGTGTCCAAGCAGGATATAGAGATGCTGGCGGCTCTGTATGACAAAACGGATTATGCTCTGATTCACAGACTGGAGAACAGTACGTTGTACCGGGAGGATCTGCACACGTACAGCAGGGCCATTAAAAATACGGAGATCTACCAGAGTGTGAGCTTTACCAATACAGGGCGTAATTGCCCCGAAATTCTGATAGCCAGCATCTGTGATTTTATGCTGGCTCTGGTAGATGTGGAGGTTTCGGTGGTTTATTCCATTAGAAACGGGGGCGTCAAGCTCTCTGTGCGCAGTGAGAATCCTAGGGCGGATGCAGGACGCATAACGAGAAGAGCCTTGAAGGGGATTGGCGATGGGGGAGGACACCCAGCTATGGCAGGGGGATTTGTTCCTGCATGTGATGGAAATATGAATGAGGTTCTCGAGGAGATCAAAAACCGTTATCTGGATGTGCTTCACCGGCTGGGTGTGCCCTCCAGAAAAATAGATAGTGAAGAGTAGGAGAGATTGGCTATGAAAATTTACAACACACTGACAAAGCGAAAGGAAGAGTTTATTCCTCTTCAGGAGGGAAAGGTTTCCATGTATGTCTGTGGCCCCACCGTTTATAATCTCATCCATATCGGCAATGCGCGCCCAATGATTGTGTTCGACAGCTTCCGCCGCTATCTGGAATATAAGGGCTATCAGGTGAATTTTGTCAGCAACTTTACTGATGTGGACGACAAGATCATCAAGCGGGCCAATGAGGAGGGCATCAGTCCTGGGGAGGTGGCGGAGAAATATATTTTTGAATGTAAAAAGGATATGGCTGGCATGAATGTAAAGCCTGCTACCACACATCCCAGAGCCACAGAGGAGATTGACGGCATGATTGATATGATCTCCACCCTGATTGAAAAGGGATACGCATACGAGAAAAACGGCACGGTTTACTATAGAACCCGTTCCTTCAAGGACTATGGAAAGCTTTCCCACAAGGATCTGGATAACATGCAGTCGGGTCTTCGGGAATTGAAGGTCAGCGGCGCGGATGAAAAGGAGGACAGTCTGGACTTTGTGCTCTGGAAGCCCAGAAAGGAGGGGGAGCCCTACTGGGAATCTCCCTGGAGTCAGGGCCGTCCCGGATGGCATATCGAGTGCTCTGTCATGTCAAAGAGATATCTGGGCGAGCAGATCGACATTCATGCCGGCGGAGAGGATTTGATTTTTCCCCATCATGAAAACGAGATTGCCCAGAGCGAGGCCTGCAACGGCAAGGAATTTGCCCGTTACTGGATGCACAACGCATTTCTAAACATTGACAACAAGAAGATGAGCAAATCCCTTGGCAACTTCCTGCTGGTGCGGGATATTGCGGAGAAATATGACCTGGGTGTGCTGCGGTTTTTTATGCTCAGCGCGCACTACAGAAGCCCCATGAACTACAGCGTGGAGCTGATGGATGCGGCCAGAAGCGGTCTGGAGCGCATCATCACCGCTGTCACAAGACTTGGAGGTCTGACAGGTGAGGAGCGGGAGCTGAATGTAAAAGAACAGGAAATTGCAGTTGATTTAGAGGCTCTCCGCGCAAAATATGAGGCTGCTCTGGATGATGATTTCAACACCGCAGACGCCATCTCCTCCATCTTTGAAATGGTAAAGCTTTCAAATACCTCTGTTTCCGACAACAGTGCAAAGGAGCTGATCAAGGCGGCAAGGCAGCAAATCCTGGAGCTGTCAGATGTTCTGGGACTGATAGTGGAAAAGCAGGAGGAGCTTCTGGACAGCGACGTGGAGGAGCTGATCGCAGAGCGCGCTGCCGCCAGAAAGGCTAAGAATTTTGCCCGGGCGGACGAGATCAGAAATGAGCTTTTGGAGAAGGGGATTATCCTGGAGGATACCAGACAGGGCGTTACATGGAAGAGAAAATAATAGAGAATCCGATGCCGGAGAAGACGGATAAAACTTCGGCAGATCATAAAAATTCCCGTTTGTACGAGGAAATTCGGGACAGCTTTGGCTTAAAGGCTTTGGATGCGGGCATGTATTCCCCCCTGGCGCTGGCCTATATGGGCGACTGTGTCTATGAGCTGCTTATTCGTACCTGTGTGGTTTCAGAAGCAAACATGCAGGTGAACAAGCTGAATAAACGGGGATCTGAGCTGGCCATGGCAAAGACCCAGGCTCTGGTGGTGGAGCTTTTGGAGAAGGAATTGACAGAGGAAGAGCGAAGGATTGTGCAGCGGGGGAAAAACGCAAAGGTTGTGAATATCCCAAAGAGCTGTACGCCCCACGAATACCATCTGGCCACAGGGTTTGAGAGCCTGATTGGTTTTCTTTATCTAAATGGCCAATCGGATCGTCTCATGGAGCTTGTGGCAAGAGGATGGCAGCTTTTGGCGGAAACAGACAGAATATAGTTTCCAGAGGAAGGTGTAATGGCTGAGAATAGAAGATATGTTGAAATAAAGCTGGAGGGAAGGAATGCTGTTCTGGAGGCCATCAGGAGCCATCGGAATATAGACAGAATCCTGATAGCAGAGACAGAAGCCTCCCCGGGTGATGGAAAGAGCGGTGCTTTAAAGAGCATTGCCTCCTTGGCCCAGAGGGAGCGCATTCCGGTAAGCTATGAGAAAAAGGAAACCTTGGATCAGCTTTCTGAGACAGGCAGGCACCAGGGAGTGATGGCCTTTGCTGCAAATTACAGCTATGCGGAGGTATCCGATCTTTTAGAAATTGCCCGCAAAAAGGGGGAAGCGCCCTTTTTAATACTCTTGGATGGCATCGAGGATCCCCATAATCTTGGCGCCATTCTCAGAACAGCGAATCTGGCAGGCGCTCACGGGGTGGTGATTCCCAAACGCCGTGCCGCAGGTCTGACTCCAACCGTGGCAAGAACCAGTGCGGGAGCTGTAAACTATACCCCCGTTGCCCGTGTCACCAACATGGCTGCCGCTATAGAGGAGCTGAAAAAAGCCGGCATGTGGTTTGTCTGCGCGGATATGGGTGGAACAAGCATGTATAAGCTGGATCTCACCGGGCCAATGGGGCTGGTCATAGGGAATGAGGGGGAGGGCGTATCCCGGCTTGTCCGGGAAAAGTGCGATTATATAGCGTCCATTCCCATGAAAGGGGATATTGATTCTCTGAATGCGTCTGTGGCCTGCGGCGTGCTGGCCTACGAAATTCTCAGACAGAGGATGATAAGAGAAGTATAGTACACTTTATGAATGAATTTTGTTCGCTCAATCGAGTAGGGGAAAAGAGCCCCCTACTCGATTTGCGATGTCGCACAGCGGGTGACGGCACGCCCGCTAAAGCGGACCTGCCAAGTCGCATCTGCCAATAAAATGCTTCGCATGGGCAGAT
>CALWLH010000112.1 GCA_944381475.1 uncultured Lachnospiraceae bacterium
TATAAATAAGGTAAAATCTTCTTCATGCTCTTTACGTTAGCACTGTCGGTAATGGTAGCCTGACGCAGATTTCTCTTTCTCTTGGCAGACTTCTTGGTCAGAATATGGCTCTTATAAGCCTTCATTCTCTTTAACTTACCGGAACCGGTTTTCTTAAAACGCTTTGCAGCAGCGCGGCTTGTCTTTAACTTTGGCATAACAATATCCTCCTGTATTCCATAATATATTTTACTGATAGCTACCGCTTCTCAGATAAAACCATACTCATATTTCTGCCCTCAACCTTTGCGGGCTTTTCCACTACCGCCAATTCAGAAAGGGCAGCGGCAAAGTCATCCAAAATGTGCTTGGATGCATTCATATGTGCCATCTCACGGCCGCGGAAACGCAGTGTAACCTTCACCTTGTTTCCCTTTTCAAGGAACTTTCTGGCCGCACTGATTTTGGTATTCAGGTCATTTTCCTCGATATTGGGAGTCATGCGGATCTCCTTCAATTCGATGACCTTCTGCTTTTTCTTCGCTTCCTTTTCCTTACGGGCCTGCTCATAACGGAACTTGCCATAATCAATGATCTTGCAGACCGGCGGCTTTGCAGTCGGTGCGATCTTCACCAAATCCAGCTCTGCTTCCCTTGCCAGCTTCAATGCGTCCCTGGAAGACATGATACCCAGCTGGGAACCGTCTTCACCTACCACACGTACTTCCTTGTCTCTAATCTGCTCGTTGATAAATAATTCGCTAATGGTTTTTCACCCCCGTCATGAATTTAGATATTTGCAGACGAAAAAAGCAGACGCCAAAAGCCTCTGCCTCTCACCACAATTCAGGTATATCCATACATGAACCTTCTGTATACCGCTTAAGATTCATAAATGATCTTACCATATGAACCATAGTCGCCTGTGCGCTATGGTGAGAGAATACTCTGCTTTCCTGCAAACAGGTTTTACTCTAACACAAAACAAAACTGTTGTCAATAAGAAAATCGTATATTTTTATTATTTTCTGATGCTGGAGTCAAAAGTAAAACAGGGCTGCTTTCGCAGCCCCAAGCTATTTATTTGAAAATAAGCCGCATACCCAAAAGGCATGGTATATATCCTCGTCCATATTAACATATAGTCCCAATCCAATCTTTGTATAGGCAGGATAAAGGAGATTTTCCAAATGATCCGGGCTGCCCCTCCAGTTTGAGAAAACCTCATCTGCCAGATCCAGTATTTCCTGGTCCGTACCTGTATAATTGGACCAGCTATAGGATACCGCCAGATTTTCCCCAAGAGAATAGCTGTGGGGAAGGCCATTTCGTATACAGCTTATAGCATCTGCATAATATCCGCCGCAGCCCTCCAGCACATAAAGCCCCCGTTCTCCGTTGGGGCGGGTATGGCTCCAGCTTGATGAGATCTCATTAGCCCGAACACTGGCGCCGCTGGAAAGACAGGCGTCCATTGTCAAGGCTCCCAGACCATTTGCTGCCCTCAAATCATTGATGTTTTGCAGAAGCCGGTTCTTAAACAATTGCGCCTGGGCCTCAGTGACATATGTGCGGTCCTCTGTGTACGAAAGCGGAGTCGGATTGCCCACCACAGGGGCAGGCGTAGGTGTAGGCGTGGGCGTGGGCGATGGTGTAGGTGTGGCTGTGGGCGCCTTTGTGGGTTCCGGCGTGGCCGTGGGCGCCTTTGTGGGTCCCGGCGTGGCTGTGGGCGCCTTTGTGGGCTCCGGCGCGGCCGTGGGCGTCTTTGTGGGCTCCGGTGTGGCCGTGGGTGCCTTTGTAGGCTCCGGTGTGGCCGTGGGTGCCTGGGTTCCTGTGGGAATCTGAGCGCTTTCCTCCGATGCATCTCCATCATCGCTCTCAGACTCCAGAAGCGTTTCAGCGCTCTCCTGGGTTGTCCATTCCTCTGTGGCGTCCTCCGTTTCCTCGGCACTGCTTTTCTCTTCGATGGCTTCCGTGCTTTCTCTCAGACCATCCTCTGTTTCATCCTCCTTTGATTCACTGGACGGATATCCGTCGGAAGCTTCATCCTCATCCAGCACCGGCCGCACGATATCTGCTGACATTTCCTCGCTGATCTCTTTTTCCAGCTCAGCGGTTCTCAGGTTCAGGATGCGCACCGCCACAAGAGCCGCCGCAACTACCAATGCCAGTATCACTATGACCCGTACTGAAATATTTTTAATCATCTTATCCTGCATGGCTTTCTCCATGATAACGAAATATAAAGCTGTATCAGCCTGCAGCCAAAGCCTGCATCAGCTCATATACGCTGCTGACGCCAATACACTGTATGCCCTCTGGAACATCGATTCCATTCAGGGATACACGCGGAAGAATACATTTTGTAAAACCAAGCTTTGCAGCCTCGTGAACGCGCTGGGCAGATGCTGAAACGCCCCTGACTTCACCCGCAAGACCCACCTCGCCGAACACGATGGTTTTCTCGTCAACCGCCAGATCCCTAAAGCTGGAGATCAGCGCTGCAACAAAACCCATATCCATGGCAGGCTCTCCCACACGCATTCCGCCGGTTACATTCACATACGCGTCGTATTCATAGAGCGGAAAGCCCAAACGCTTCTCTAAAATAGCCAACAGCAGATTCATACGGTTGTAATCCACACCGGTGCTGCTTCGCCTGGGCATTCCAAAGCTGGTTTTGCACACCAGCGCCTGTATCTCTAAAAGCACCGGCCTGGTTCCCTCCATGCAGCAGGTTACAACTGATCCAGAGACGCCCCTGGGCCGTCCTGTAAGCATAAATTCTGAGGGATTTTCAACCTCTTTAAGACCGTCCTGACGCATCGCAAACACGCCGATCTCATCAGTGGAGCCAAAGCGGTTCTTTACAGCCCTCAGTATACGGTATGATGCGCTTCGCTCCCCTTCAAAATAGAGAACCGTGTCCACCATATGCTCCAGTACCCGGGGGCCTGCCACTACCCCCTCCTTCGTCACATGACCAACCAAAAAAATGGATATGCCCAGTCCCTTGCTTAGCTGAAGCAGCACAATTGTGGATTCCCTGACCTGAGCCACACTGCCTGGGGCAGAGGGGATCTCTTCTCGATACATGGTCTGTATGGAGTCTATGACCACAATCTGCGGCTGCTCTTTTTTGATTATATCTTCAATCCGATCAAGATTTGTCTCGCACAGCAGTGAGATTGCCCCCTGAAATTCTCCAAGCCGGTCAGCCCTTAGTTTAATCTGCTTCAGGGATTCCTCACCGGAAATATATAAAACCTGCAGTCCCTGCTCTGACAGCTTACCGCAGGTCTGTAGGAGCAGAGTTGATTTGCCGATACCAGGATCCCCGCCCACCAATATCAGACTGCCGGGCACAATTCCGCCCCCAAGAACCCGGTCAAGCTCCTGATTCCTGCAGGATATACGCTCTTCCCCCTCTGTGGAGACCTCTTTTAACGGGACAGGAACCGCTCCCGGCATCATGCCGGAAAAGCGGCCCGTATGTACCTTTTTTTCTTTTTTGGGCGCCTCAACCAGCGTATTCCACTCATGGCACGCCGGACACTGCCCCTGCCATTTCGACGTCTCACATCCGCAGCTGCTGCAATAAAAGACGGTATCCCTCGCTTTTGCCATCAGCTTACCTTCACAACACGGACATGCACAGGTTCTTTACCCAATTCCACATTCAGTGTGAGCTTTCCGCCCACATTTGTCTTTAAGCGGTCCACCTGCACATCGTTCAGAAATACATCGTATTCACAATCCTCTTCCAAACCGATGATAACCTGCGCCGTTTCCGGACCTTCAACATAAAAGTCCACTCCGGCCGCCTGTTCTTTAAAGCTGCTGACCGCTGTGCCCGGAACAGATTCATAGGCGAATAGTCCGTTTTTTTCCAGCTTTGTAATTTCACGGAAGGTTTTTACCTTATATATATCCCCCTTCCACTCAAACCCATCCTTCTTTGTTTTTACAGCAAGTTCATAGTTTCCAAAGCTCAGTGCATCCTGATCCCCCCGCACCAACTCTTTTACGACTGCCATCTTATGTTCCTCCTCTACTTTAGTGTCTCAATCGCAAGTCCATCTTCCCCTTTCACGACACGTACCTCCATGCCGCTCTTTATCCGTTCGTCCAGAACGGCATCCGCTAAAAGATCCTCTACATGGGTCTGAATCGCGCGCCGGATTGGTCTTGCTCCATATTTAACATCATAACCCTTTTCAGCCAGAAATTCAATGACTTCTTGAGAAAATCCAATCTGAACTCCCATCTGAAGCCTGATCATTTTTTGGAGCTGTTCCAGCATCAGCTCCGTAATACGCAGAATCTGCTCCTTCTCAAGACTGTGGAAAACAATAATCTCATCTATTCTGTTTAAAAACTCAGGCTTAAAGGTCCGTCTCACCTCATCCATAACCTTCGTTTTCATGTGCTCATGCTTTTCCGCCTCACTTTTTTCCTGTCCAAAGCCAAGATGCTTCGGAGACACAATATTGGATGCGCCGCAGTTTGAGGTCATAATGATAATGGTGTTTTTAAAATCTATACGCCTTCCCTGGGAATCCGTCACCTGACCGTCATCCAGAATCTGAAGCAAAATATTAAACACATCCGGATGGGCCTTTTCTATCTCATCAAAAAGTATCACGGAATAAGGGTTCTTGCGCACCTTCTCAGCCAGCTGACCGCCCTCCTCATATCCAACATATCCTGGGGGAGAGCCGATCATCTTGCTGACACTTGCCTTTTCCATATACTCAGACATGTCCACGCGAATCATGGCTTTTTCCGCGCCAAACACAGCCTCCGCAAGAGCCTTCGATATCTCTGTCTTTCCTACGCCAGTGGGGCCGAGAAAAAGAAATGAACCGATGGGACGTCTGGGATTCTTCAGGCCTATACGGCCTCTGCGGACAGCTTTTGCCACTGCATTTACCGCCTCCTCCTGACCGATCACCCGCTGATGAAGCACCGTCTCCAGATCCCGCAGCCTCTTTGTCTCTGTTTCTGTAAGGGTCTGCACCGGTATCTTTGTCCATTCTGCCACCACAGCTGCAATCTCGTTCTCACCCACAATTCTGATCTTTGATTGTTTTTTTCTTCTGCTGTCCGATCTGCCGCTTTTAGCTGAAAGCTCCTGTTGTCTTGCACTGATCTTGGCAGCTTTTTCAAAATCCCCCTGCAATACCGCTTCTTCTTTCTCCCGCTCCATCAATGCCTGTTCAATCTTTGCATTGCTGACGGTTTGTCCGTCAAAAAGCTGCAGACGCGTCTTTGAAGCCGCCTCATCCATCAGATCAATGGCCTTATCCGGCAGGAAGCGGTCATTAATGTAGCGGGCCGAAAGGGTCACCGCTGCCTCTACAGCTTCATCCGTAATCCGCACCCCATGATGCTTTTCATAGGCTGGACGCAATCCCTTTAAAATCTGTATACACTCCTCCGTTCCCGGTTCCTCCACCATCACCGGCTGGAAACGCCTCTCCAAAGCAGCATCCTTTTCAATATGCTTGCGGTATTCGCTGACTGTAGTAGCTCCCAGGATCTGCAGCTCCCCTCTGGCAAGAGCAGGCTTAAGGATATTTGCCGCATCCATAGCCCCCTCCGCATCTCCTGCGCCGATGAGCATATGCACCTCATCCACAAACAGGAGCACGTTGCCGTCGCTGACCACCTCGTCGATCAGCCCCTTAATTCTCTCCTCAAACTCTCCTCTGTACTTGGAGCCTGCCACCATGGCAGTGATATCCGCCATCAGCAATCGCTTTCCCAGCATCGTTTCCGGAACCCGCTCCTGCGCGATCCTTGCTGCAAGAGCCTCCACAATTGCTGTTTTTCCCACTCCAGGCTCTCCGATCAGGCAGGGATTGTTCTTTGTTCTGCGGCTTAAAATCTGCAGCACCCGGTTAATCTCCTGCTCTCTGCCAACCACCGGGTCCAGCCGTCCTTCCCGGGCACTTTTTGTAAGATCCCTGGTGTAGCGCTCCAGCATACTTTTTCCCCTGCTTCTGCTTCCGCTTCTGCTAAGAGCCTGGGCAAACTCTGGACGGTTAATGATCTCCAGGATCTCCATATACAGCTTTCTTATATCTATTCCAAGTGTCTGAAGCAGCTTATATGCCATGCATGTATTTTTACGCAGTATCGCCAGTAAAAGGATCTCCGTTCCAATCTCGTGAAATTCCGCCATGCCGGCTAAACGCTCAGCCTCATCTAGGATCTCGTAAAGTCTCGGGGTATAATCCAATGAACGGTTGAGGGTTAGAGTATTCTCATCAGGCCTTGCAAACTCCTGCATCAGCTCCAGCACATTGTTTGCGTTTACTCCATACTGGTTCAGCAGCTCCGACGCCACGCTTTTATCCGCACAAAGCAAGCCAAGAAGCAGATGCTCTGTGCCTATATATTCCTGCCCCAATTCCTTTGCCTGTGTTCTGGCATATTTTAGCGCTGCCTCTGCTTTTTTTGTAAACCTGTCCACTTTCCACCTCCAAATATAATTTCTACAGGTGCTCAGAAGCCGCTGAATTTGTCAGCGGCTTCCATAAATTCTTTATTCAATCGCCGGTTAAAGCAATGCGATGTTACAGTTCATCGTCATCCTCGTCGGCAATGCCTGAAAGATCTACGCGGAAATCCTCATCCATGTAGGTTCCATCATCTTCCTCATCATCGCCCGCGTCATACTCCTCATCACCTTCGTCCTCTTCGGTATCCTCTTCCTCTTCCTCATCAATAAAGTCATATTCATTATAAATCTTTCTCAGCTTCATAGCCAGAATAATTACAAATATGAACAGTATTACCGCCAGCACGATCAGCGCCACAATGATGTAAAACTTCAGCCAGCTTTCGCTTGTATATTGCTCCGCAAGCTCTTCATACTGCTGCCTGATCGCATCCGCGTCGCTTGTATTGGAGGAAGTGCTTTCGTTTGCGTCGGGATCAGTATCTGATGCCGCCCCCTTCAGGTCTGCATAATATCTCACGAAGGTTCTGAGCTCCGTGTCAAAACGGTAAAAGCCCTTAACTCCTTCTTCGTTTACCGCATATACAAGACATACAATTCCATCTGCCTGGCTGTCAGACAGCTGATATGCGTCAAAAGTATTCCCGTTAATGGAAAGACTCATCTTAACAAGCCCCGTATCGTCAAAATCATCCGGGATGCTCAGTATGTAAAAGGTGCCTGCGGTTGCCGGGATACCGGTGTAGTAGGAGAATTTCTGGGAATCCTCATCATAAATGTAAAATTGACCGTTGTTTCCCTCTCTGTCAGTCATATAAGCCAGTGTAAGACCATTTTCGTTTCTTACAACCTTTACTGCATAGCCTGAGTATGTGATTTCATCCTCTTCAAATCCCTCCGGCACATCAACACTCCAATCGCTGGCCAGGTACAAGTCATCCCCTCCAAAGGGGCTTACCACCTGAATATATGGGATTCTCTCCGTGTCGGTTTCACCCTCTGTGGCTGTCTCACCGGTAGTTTCTTCAGTAGGGGCTGTAGTAGCATTCTCACTGCTTTCCTCGGTGGTATCCGCTGCATTTGAAACCGCGTTGATAATCAGCTCCTCAGAAAAATTCTGATATCTGACGACAAAGACATTTTCTCCTTCCTGGAGAGGCTGTCCAACCTGGTCGCAGCCCCAGCCGCTGACCGGCTGCGATGTTCCGTTTTCATAAACTGCAAGTACAGAAAGCTCAATACCAGATACGCTTTCTCCCACTCTCTTTTCGCCGCCTATATATAACACCTCAAGACCGGTAATCTCTGCCGGAACCTCTGTAGGCGTAGGCGCAGGAGTCTCTGTAGGTGTAGGCTCCGGGGTCGGGGTTGCCGTCGGCTCCGGAGTCGGGGTTGCCGTTGGTTCCGGGGTCGGGGTTGCCGTCGGCTCCGGCGTGGGAGTCGCCGTCGGTTCCGGAGTCGGGGTCGCTGTTGGCATTGCAGCCGTAATACGTACTGTTCCGGGATTGATGGGAACCGCATCCTGAAATGAGCCTGTCGTCTCATCAAAGGGGATCAGCTCAACACCCCCGGTTGAGGTATCCTCAAGGGGTCCCAGCGTTACCTCATATGTACCCTCAGCAGCCACTGTATATGAGAAGCTGTTTACCAGGGAGGCGCCGTCATTGTAGTCCACCTCTCCACCAAGCTGCTGCCCATTAACATATACCTTATAACCGCCTGCAGCTATAGTCACATCAGAATATGCGGTGACTGTAATAGTGACAGTCTCACCCACTATAGGATTTGCGTTATCAACAGTTACACTGATATTTTCTCCGGCAGCCATTGCGTCAAATGGTGTCAGAGAAAGCATACTGCTAAAAATCAGTGCCGCTGCAATATACCCTATTTTTTTCATACTTATTCTCCATTCTGCCCTTCGGGCCGTTTTATGCAAAATTCTATAATAAAGCAGATGCCCTGCTTATTATCTTTTATGCCAGACGCTGCGCTTAGCTCTGCATTACTATTTCAGGTACGCCTGAGATGAATCCTGTATTCCTTTGTATCACCGTTTTCAGCCTGCGTAGTGACTGTTACCAGGGACGTGGATGAATCGATGGAAATCGTACCCGTACCGGTAATTTTCGTTGTGGAAGCATATGCCTCTGCGCTGATATTAAGGCTTTTAACACTCCTGGGGACATCAATATAGTAATCATATACATCCCGGTTAAAATCAATGGTGTAGTATCTGATTGTCAATGATTTCAATTTGTAATTGGGATTTCCATCCTGCGTAGGTCTTTCGCAGGCAGAATCAGGCATATTATCGTACACTGGAATCTTAAAGACAAACGCCTCATCCAGCGCATCCATCCCGCTGTATGCCAGGTACACATTATAGCCTTCGCTGGTGGCTACCAGAAGATTTTGCATATACTGATGCCAATAATAGTTATAATATTCTCCTTCCACATCAAACTTCTGCAGATACAGGGTATCCTGCCCCTTTGATATGTAATTTTCTGCCAGCTTTGTAGCTCCTCCTAAAATTGCCTTATAGCGGGAATCCCAGCCATTGGCCTTGGCCTCCTCCATGCCGTTTCTGACAATTTCTTCCCTGGTTGTACCATATGCCTGAATATTGTAGTAGTTGTAATATCCCTCATATCCCGGCACGGTTCCGGAAATCAGCTCGCTGGTTCCATAGACCCCCTGCTCCTGACGTACTCTTGAGGCCAATGTATAA
The DNA here is from genome assembly GCA_944381475.1 of uncultured Lachnospiraceae bacterium. Classification (GTDB taxonomy): domain Bacteria; phylum Bacillota; class Clostridia; order Lachnospirales; family Lachnospiraceae; genus UBA4292. The sequence goes on from CALWLH010000112.1 coordinate 9,180, forward strand.
GGACTGACATTGATCTCCTCTCCTATTTTCATGAAGACCTCTGCATAAGTCATCTCCGATGTATCGCTGGACTGCTGATTAATGGAGTAGCTGCCGCTGACCTGCATTTTTACATATGCTCTGTCTACGCTGTTTACAGCTCCATCCTGGCTGACGTCCGCCGCCTTTTTCTGAATGTCAGTCAGCGTATACCTTCCAAGAATATACATTTTTAAGTAAGCACGGTCAATGGAATTTACCTGGCCATTGCCGTCAAGATCGCCGAAGAGCAGCACCGGGCAGGCGCTGAGAATTTCTTCGTCTGGGGCAGTCCCGCTGGAATCCGCTTCTTGATTTTCTGCCGGAACGTCTGCAATTACCTGGACAAGATCGCCTGTTCCCACATATTCATCAGCAGCCTTTTCCTCGCCCTGGGCGTTGACTAGGCGAAGCGCTCCGGCATCGGAATTTAAATCAGCCAGAAAGTCCTCCACTGTGGTCATATAATCCAGACCGCAGATATAGGCGTCCAGCACAGTATATACCTCAGATGAAATGTATTCATTTTCAGCCACTGTTCCGGAACCCTCCACCAGCACATCGCTCATAAAGGTTCCCGAAAGGATCTTTTCGACTCCCTCCAGATTCTGTACATCTCCATTGAAGGTTTCCAGCTCAAACTGGAACATATATTCTTCCGTGAGGAAATTCCGCGGATCCATGTAGTATTCCACAATCGCCTGAGAAGCCTGCACCCAGTAGGGCGCGCTCAACACATACCACCGGTTATTCTCCCAGTCATATGCGCCGTTAATAGTTGTATCCTTATAAGAGGATGGATATGAATCTGTATCAGGGACAAGATTTCGCCTGAAGGTCATCTCATTTTCTATAACAGTCTCCCAATCCAGATTCGTATGAAAAGCCGTAAATACCCAGGTGGGATGGTCAGCGTGAAGCTGCCTCAGCGCTGATTTATAGTTTTCCGGAAAACCCTGTTGTGTCAGATAATCCTCAAATTCTTGATCATATGTATATGTGGCCGCCAGTGCTTCTGTCAATGTACTGTAAAATATATTTCCGTTAATGGATGACAATGCCACTGCCGCACTAAATACTGTTACTTTAAATGCCTTTCTCATTTTTCTTTTTTTCATTACTGCCTCTTACTTTTCATTACAGCTAAACAAACAATTAAGCAACCTTGATCAATCCTCCCCATGAGATATCACTTTATTATATTTAATATAACCTTTCCTGTCAAGTCAAAAGCTTTAAGTGGCGGATTTTTCCAGGTCATGCAGCCCATTCAGAAACAGCTTTTCAAACTGCCTGCTGCTTTTCTGTGTTCGAGGATCAGAAAGACAAGAGTATTTTATTTTTTTCCAATAATCAAAAAATCCCCTGACAAATGTCAGAGGCTTTCTGGTATTATACCTTCAAAACCGCATATAGAATACATCCAAAACCTTCCAGCTTCTAAACTCTTTCCCGCTTCACCTCTCGGTGACCTAGATC
>CALWLH010000113.1 GCA_944381475.1 uncultured Lachnospiraceae bacterium
GTGTTAAAATTTGACCTTACAGAAGAACGGATCAGATGCTCCATACGCTTCCTGCTGATCCGGGAGTAGATGGAATCCTCCGGGATATAATCTGCGCCCATGGCAAAAAACTTCACGCCGTTCACCATGTAGGCAAATTCGTGTCCCCACTCATCCCTTGCCGTGGACACCGTAAAGGTACGAAGACCCAGACGCCAGCTTTTCTCCTCAAGAAGAAGATCCTCATCTGCCATCTCTGAATGCTGGCCCTGTGCCTGCTCTGCTCCTTTTAGTTTGTAAAGCCGCAGACAGACCTTATACAAAGGCTGATCTCCCAGGTTGTTGGGCCACCAGAGCCGGGCATAATCCGCATTCAGGGTTAATTCCACATCCATCTTACCAGGAGCGGTTTGGTCAATCCGCAGCATGGAAAGAGCCAGAAGCTCCGGCTGGGCAGGATCTGAAAAAGCCTTCAGTCCTCTGTCCTCTGAACGCTCCTTTCTCACCCGGGGCTCATACAGCAGCGCCCTTACCTTGTAGCACCCCGGTTCATCCACGAAAATACCGGCATGAATATGTATCTCCACATCCCTGTCAGATGCGGGCTGAGCCTCCCAGGGAATGCTTTCTTCTGTGGAGGGTTTGTGTATCTGTTCAAAACGGACATCTCCAATGGAAGCCTTTGAATACAGCTCCAACTCAATATCTCTCCAGATTCCCGCATCCGGAAGCTGAGGCCCCCAGTCCCACCCAAACATGCTGTGGGCTTTGCGGATATACTGGTTTCCAGCCATGCCTCCTGCAGGAATATAGTGTATCTCCTTGTCCTCCGCCGGCACATGGCTCTCCATATAGGTGATGGGGGCACTGAAAACAATCCGGATTTCGTTATCCCCCGGATGCAGAAAATCCTTTACGCAAAACCGCCAGGTTCTGTGCATATTGTCTGTATTTCCCAAAAGCAAACCATTCAGATAGATTTCACCGATGGTGTCCAGACCATAACAGACCAGGTCGATATTGGTCTCCCCCCAATCCTTTTCTGTCAGGTAAAAGCTTCTCCAGAATACATAATCCTTTCTAAAAAGCTCTCTGGCTTCATATTCGTTGGTTCTGTAAAAGGGATCCGGAATCTTCTTATTCTCCAGCAAACCGGACAGGACGCTTCCCGGTATATTTACCGGCAGCGCCTCCCCTGTCAATCCCAGATCATCCAAACAGCAAAACTGCCATGTTCCGTTCAGACTGTGCTTGTACATAAATCACTCATTTCTCCTCAACCAGGTGAAGCAGCCTGCCATTAAAATCTCCCCAAAGCCCTTCAATGTTAATTCCTGCATACATCAGAGCGCCGCCGGAAAGCACCTGCTCCGTTCCCTCCATCCTGTACAGCTTCTTTGGATCGAGCCCCTTCAGCTTTATCCGCTGGCTGTGATAGTTGGGTCTGCCCATGACCCGCACAAAGGTTACCAGCGCCTCCGACTGATCCTTTGCCACAACGCTGGTGCAGTTGTACTCCTTGTTTTCCAGGTAGGAGGCGATCAGGTAGTAATCCCCTCTGCGGATCAGGTCGTTGTACTTGTGGTACATGGCAGTCTGTTCCTTAATCTGCCGCAGCTCCTCATCGGACAGCTTCGTGATGTCCAGCTCGTAGCCGAAGGTTCCGGAAAGGGCCACATACCCCCTGGTCTCAAAGGGTGTGGAACGGCCCACCGAATGGTTGGGGCAGACGCTCACATGGGCTCCCATGGTGGACAGGGGATAGATGAGGGCTGTGCCCTGCTGAATCATCAGCCGCTCCACCGCATCCGTGTCATCGGAGCACCAGATCTGGGGGCTGTAGTAGAGCATACCCGGGTCAAATCTGGCGCCCCCGCCGGAGCAGTTTTCAAGAAGCAGGTGGGGGAACTCTGTGATGAGCCGCTCCTGGAGCTCATAGAGCCCCAGCACATATCGGTGAAACAGTTCCCCCTGACAGTCCGGCTCCAAAGCCGGACTTCCCATATCCGCCAGCTGGCGGTTCATATCCCACTTCACATACTCGATATTGGCGCTCCTAAGAACCCTGCTGACGCTCTCATATACATAATCCCTCACTTCCTTCCGGGAGATATCCAGCACCAGCTGGTTTCTGGAAAGGCCGGGCTTTCTGTAAGGAATCTGAATAGCCCAATCCGGGTGGGCTCGGTAGAGGTCTGAATCCGGGGAGATCATCTCCGGTTCAAACCAGATACCAAACTTCAGTCCCAGCTTATTCACCTCATCCACCAGATACTTTAAGCCTCCCGGGAGTTTTTCTTCGTTTACCACCCAGTCCCCTAAGGCGCAGTTATCAGAGCTTCTGGTTCCAAACCAGCCATCGTCCATCACCAGCATCTCGATGCCGCAGCCTGCCGCAACCCTGGCGATATCCAGCAGTTTTTCCGTGTTAAAATTAAAATAGGTTGCCTCCCAGTTATTGATGAGAATCGGACGCTTTTTGTCCTTATATTCTCCCCGGATCAGGTGGTTTCTGTAGACGTCGTGGAAGGTTCTGGACATACCGCCGATGCCCTCCGAGGAGTAGACGATCACCACCTCGGGAGCCTCAAACGCTTCACCGGGCTTTAATCTCCAACAGAAGCCCTCCGGGTTGATGCCCATCTGGGCCCGGATAGTGTCAAACTGGTTCCTCTCCGTCTGGGCGATGAAATTTCCGGAATAGACAAAGCTCATACCATACACATCCCCGTGATCCTCATCCGCGTCACGGGACAGCACCGCCATAAAGGGGTGATCCTGATGTCCGGATTCGCCCCTTACGGAGGAGGTGCTGGTGCGCCCATAGGGGATCTCGCGCCTGTAGATATGGCGCTCCCTGGCCCAGGAGCCGTGGAGGGTGATTACATCCATAGGGGTGATGTTTTCAAAATTTAACACAGCAGAGAGAACCTTTTCCAGATAGATGGTTTCCCTTCCGTCATTGACAACCCGGACACTCTTGACGATGGCGTCCGAATCCTCAAAAATACTGTAGGATAACACCACATGGAAGCCCAGATCCGGTTCCCTGCAGGTAATCTCCAGGGTCGCCGCCTCCGCATCCTCCGTGCCAAAGGTGGCCGGAAGCCCGGTCAGGGGCCTCTTGCCGGATATGATCTCATAATCCTCAAAAACCAGCAGACAGGCGCCATACCCGCCCTCTGTCCGGATTTCAAAGGCGCTGTTTCTGTAGTCCCCAATGCCAGCCGTGGGATACTCCCAGGAAAAGCTGTCATAAAAGCTCAGCCTGTCCCGCTCATTTTTTGAGGGAACAAAGGGGTTCTCCTTGGTCCGGAGCAGATAGTTTAAGTCCGTATCGGAAACTCTGGGGCCGTAGTAAACCTCCCCCACAAAGCCTTCCTCATCCACCACACTGATCATATAAGTGGCGTGATTGGTGTCGATCTTAAAAGTCCTTGACTCCTCAATATAGCGAATACTCATCATCGGTTCTTCCTCCTTATCCTGCAATCAGGGATACCAGATAAAAATCTGCCGTATCATCCTCATGGGTGTTCGTTAATTCGATCCGCACCGTATGCTCCACATCCGGCAGATCCTGGGCAAGAAGCTGCAGATACAGACAATCCCCCCAGTCCTGATCAAAATTTGCGTCCAGTATGACGGGATTTGCCTCATCCCCGTCAACCACTGCCTTTGCAATGGGCGCGGGGTGCTTCGCACTCTTCCTATACTGAACAGCAAGATTTGTACCCTTCACATGAAAGGTTATGGTATCCCCCGTGCTTCCTGCCCTCCAGCCATTTGCAAAATAGTACCAGCTGTTGGCCACGGATTCCAGATCCGGGACAAAACCCTTGAGCTCCGGAGCGCAATTGGCGTTTTGGTACCGCACAGAGCTCTGGAAACGGTTATCAGTCACAGGGGGGCGCAGACCATCCTCCAGCTCCATTACATGTTCCAGGAAATTTGTCACAAGCCCCGCCACCTGGGCATGCCCAAAATCATTTGGATGAAGATGATCTACGGTCAGATCTTCTGAGGTCATGCGGCCTGCCTCCACCTCTGCCAGAAAACTCTCCCTCATGCTGACGCAGGGAAGGTTATAGGCCATTCCCACAGGCAGATGCTGCTCCTGGGCACTGCCGTTTCCGTCATACATGGTGTTCATTAAGAGAAGAACCGCAGGCGCCTTTTTCCAGCTTAAGACCTTTCGCACCAGTCCCTCGTAGGTTTCCATGTAAAAGCGGGTGTTCTGGTCGTTAACTGAAAACTCGATAATCAGGAAATCCGGGTCATGAGCCAGGATTTCCTGCTCCACCCTGGCTACGCCAAACTGGGAATCTGTTCCTCCCACCGGGGCATTCAGATATGTACATTGCGCCTCCGGAAAGGTTTTACAAAACCAGTCAAATACCCGATGGGTGTACTGGTTTTCCTCTGCGGCGGCCTGACATCCCTGGGTGATGGAACCGCCGATAAAGCTGATAGTCAGCCTCGCTCCTGCCCTTGCCTGCCCAAAAAGCTCCCTCAGGGGCTTTAGATCTCCCCAATTAACAATACCCCGGTCAAGGATTTCCTGTCTGCGGTGTTCAAAATCCTTTATATGCTCCATGCCATTCCCCTTTCAAATCCATTTTAATCCCTGGACTGTATAAAAATCAGTATTCCTTCCCGAATACTGATGCTGACCCGTTCACCGGCAGCTTCGTTGCTGATTCCAAGTGTTGTTCCCTTTACCATCTCTGCATCCTCCAGGGGATACAGCAATCCCGACAAAAAAATTCCCCTGACCTTTTCCGTATACGGCAGAAATGAAATATATTTTCCAAAAAGCTCCCTGGAATTATACTGATAGCTTCCGGGACCAAGGAGCTGAATCACATTGCAGGGATCCAGAAGCTTCGCGCTAATTCCCTGCTCCATGGGCTTTTGAAGGGAAAAAATATTGCCAATCACATGATCCAGCCTGGTGCCTGTAGCGCCAAATATCAAGATTTCCTCCGGCTCAAGCTCCAGGGCTGACTCCACTGCCAGTTCCATGTCTGTGTAATCCTTATGGGCGGGAAAGCTCAGAAAATGAATCCCTTCGTCCTTCCTGTAGGAATTAAGACAGGCATGATTGACGGAGTCAAAATCTCCCAGTATAATATCCGGTCTGATGCCCAGGTCATAAAGAGCATTCAACCCTGCATCTGCTGCGATGATTGTTTTTTCCTGCGCATCATGCTCTGCCATATAGTCCTTTACAAACTCCGGGTCAATACTTCCTCCCCCAAAAATATAGGCCTTACTCACCTTTCTCAATCTCCTGCTCGATCATCAGAAACCTTCTGGTATTGTAGCGGATATCTCCGCGAAATACCGCCGTTCCCGCTACTAAAATGTTGGCTCCCGCATAAATAGCCTCGCCAAAATTGTCAAGGGTGATGCCGCCGTCCACCTGGATATTCGCGTCCACCCGGTTCTCCCGGCACCACTGATAAAGCGTCCGCACCTTATCCAAAGTCTCAGGAATCATCTTCTGTCCGCCAAATCCCGGTTCCACCGTCATAACCAGAGCCATATCAATATCCCTCATAAATGGATAGAGCACGCCCACATCCGTCTTAGGCTTCACCGCCAGCCCCACCTTCACACCTGTTTCTCTGAATGCCCTGATGGTGCCCCAAGGATCCTGGCATGCCTCATAGTGAAAGGTCACAATATCCGCCCCTGCCTCTGCAAACTCTTTTGCATATCTGGCAGGCTCTGTAATCATCAGATGGACGTCAAATACGCGGTTCGTGCCGCCTCTTAAAGATTTGATCACCGGCATACCCATGGAAATACTGGGCACAAAAATACCATCCATCACATCAATATGCACATACTGGGCGCCTGCTTCATCCAAAATCTGCAGCTGCTCTCCCAACCTTAGGTAATCCGCTCCGAGAATTGACGGAGATAAAATCAGCTCTCTCATGCCCTCTGAAAGCCCCTTAATATTTTTTTCTGTTCTTCAAATCATTATAAAACAATCTGTAATTTTCGTATCGTTCAGGATGTATGAGACCGTCCCGCGCTGCGTCCTTGACGCCGCACTCCCGCTCGCCAATATGAACGCAGCCCTTAAAGCGGCAGGAGGGTATAAACTGCTCAAATTCCCCGAAATAATACTGCAGCTTCTCAGGCAGGATATCCGGCAGCTCCAAACTGCTGAAACCAGGCGTATCACAGACATAGGTGTTCTCACCGCAGGCCAAAAGCTGCACATGTCTGGTGGTGTGCTTTCCCCTCCGAATCTTCTCGCTGATGCTTCCTGTCTCCATACTGCTTTCTGGTGCAAGCAGATTAATCACAGAGGATTTTCCAACACCGGAAGGGCCTGCCCACACAGTCGTCTTTCCTCGGATTACCTCTAATAGCGCAGGCAGCCCCTCTCCTGTACATGCGCAAAAAGGCAGCACCGGATATCCGATGGATCTGTAAATATCTGTAAAGCGCAAAAGGTCATCTTCCGCAGCCAAATCAATCTTATTGATACAGATGATCACAGGAAGCTCCTGCTCCTCCATTCTGATCAAAAATCTGTCAAGGAGATTTGTGTTTGGAGCCGGATCTTTTGCAGCAAACTGGATAATAGCCTGGTCTACATTGGAAACCGCAGGGCGAATAAGTGCATTCGCCCTAGGGAGTATCTCCAATATATTTGCCATGCCCGGTTCTTCATTGATGGGTTCAAAAGAAACCATATCTCCGATCATGGGCTTCTGGTTTTTGTAACGCAGAATTCCCTTGGCATAACAGACATAATCCTTTTTACCGCATCTGACAACATAGCTTCCGCCGACGCCTTTTATGATCTTACCCTGCATACATCACCCGTTTACCCGTTCCGGCATTGGGCCATAAAGAATATCCGATGCCGCGTCAGCCAGATCGCCATTCTCCGTTTCTTCAGGGTTATCCTGGGATACGGGCGTTTCTGCGGGGGTGGGTGACGGCGCTGGTGTCTCAGGCTGGACAGCCACTGTAAACTCGATGACAGAGCCATAGGGAACAACCTCTCCGGCAGTATAATTGCAGCTGACGATATATCCCGGCGTCACATCGACTCTCTCAACCTCCGTGTAGCGCACAACAAAGCCCTGGCCTGTCAGAAGCGCTTCAATGTCCGTATATCTCTGGCCGATCAGGGCGGAGGGCAGCTGAATCGTCTCCACGCCCTGGCTGATCACAATGTCCACCTTACTCTGCGCCCGCAGCTCTGTTCCCTCGGAATAGGACTGCTCCATAACCAGCCCCTCGTTCACAGTGGAGCTGTAGCCGTAGGTGATATTTCCTATATCCAGATCCGCCTCCTCAAGAGCCTCTCTGGCCTGCTCCTCCGTCATCTCCAGAAGACGGGGTACCGTTGTGAATTCCCTGCCAAGGCTGATCACCACATCAATCTTGCTGCCCACTCGTACCTCATCGGTAACACTCTGGGAACAGATCAGATCCCTGTCATATTCGTCGCTATAGTCCTCCGTGATTCTGCCGATGGACAGCTCTGCATCCTCCAGGGCTGCGAGAATTTCCTCCGCCTCATCCAGAGTTCTTCCTCGAAGATCCGGCATATCGATATATTCATTACCCTGACATACCGTCACATTGATGGTGGAGCCCTTCTCAACGCTGGCATTGACCTCCAGATCCTGGGCCATGATCTGATCCTTTTTGTATACGGTACCATCGCCGTAGGCATAGTCGCTCACATCAATGATGAGAACAATTTCAGCCTGCTCCAGATAGTCCTCGGCCTCCTCCACAGTCTTGCCGCGAAGATCCGGCACCAGAATATACTCGATCCTTTCACCCAGACTCTCGTAAATGGTCACTGTATCGCCCTTATTCAGCTTGGAACCGCCGGAGGGTGAAACCTTGATAACCGTCCCCTCCTCAAATTCATCGCTGTAATCTGTCTCCGTCTTTACATCAAAGCCCATCTGGCTCAGCATCCGTCTGATATTGGTGGCATTCATGCCGATCATCTCCTCATCTGCAGGGAGCTCCAGCATGCTGCTTCCGCTGCTGACATAGAGAATGACACTGATATTTTTGTCTACGATCTCTCCTTCCTCATATTCCTGGTCAATGACAATACCCTCTTCAACCACCTCGGAGGATTGATCTTCACGCTTCACACCCAGGTTTCTCTCCCGCAGCCGAGCGACAGCCTCCTCATAGCTGAGACCGGTGACGTCGGGCATAATTGTCTGGCGGTCGCTGATGGTGGGGTTTTCCTCCGTACTCTCATATCCAGAGCTTTCATTCGCGGGATTTTCCGATCCCATGGAACGAAGAGCCCGGGCCAGGAAATAGCCTGCCAGACATAAAATAGCCACACATACGACAATGGCAAAGCCGAAAATCACCTTGTCAAAGATGGTACTCTCCTCCGGAGCATCCTCCGCATCCTCCTCGTCAGCCTCAATCTCATATTCCACAGGCTTCGCGGTCTGACTGGAAAGAGCCGTTGTTTCTGCCGCCTCATCCTCATCCGTGATGGTAATGCTCTTTGACTGCTTGATTTTTGAAATCTCATCCTCACTGATCAGCAATGTGGGGGATGTGTTATTTACAGGAATAACCTTTACAAAATCCTCCTCCGGCATCAAGAGCGCCTTTCTGAGATCTGCGATCAGCTCTGCGGCGGAGTTATAACGGCGCTCAGGCTTTTTCTGAGTGGCCTTCAATATAATCTTCTCCAGGCTGATGGGAATCATGGGCTCCAGCTCCCGGGGCGGAATCATATCTGCCTGGAGATGAGCCAAAGCTACCGCAACGGTGGTTTCCCCGTCAAAGGGCACCGTTCCGGTCAGCATCTCATAGAGCATAATTCCCAGGGAGTAAATATCGCTTCGCTCATCGCAATAGCCTCCCCTTGCCTGCTCCGGTGAAAAATAGTAAACGGAGCCCACAGCATCGGAGTTGATGGTCTGGGAGGACGCGGCCTTCGCGATACCAAAATCTGTGACCTTCACCTTTCCATCCTTGGAAATGATCACGTTCTGGGGCTTGATGTCCCTGTGGATAATGTGCTGCTCATGGGCGGCACCGATACCCTGCGCCACCTGAATGGTGATACCGATGGATTCCTTGATATCCAGCTTCTTCTTTTTCTCTATATACTGCTTAAGCGTGATACCCTCAACCAGCTCCATTACAATATAATGGATTTCCTCCTCATCACCCACATCATAGATGCTGACAATGTTGGGATGGGATAAACCGGCAGCAGCCTGGGCCTCAGCCTTAAATTTGGAGACAAAATTTTTGTCATTGCAGAATTCCGCCTTTAAAACCTTAATGGCCACCAGACGGTTCAGTTTATGGCATTTGGCCTTATATACATCCGCCATGCCTCCTGACCCAATCTGTTCCAGGATTTCATACCGATCACCTAAAAACATTCCTATTTTTAACATCGCTTTTTCCTCCATTTTATAAAAATGAGAAAACAGTTCTAAATTATTTTATCTTAGAAGTCTATTCTCAGGGTGATACCAGAAGAACACTGATATTATCCGTTCCTCCCTTTTTGTTCGCGGCTTCAATAAGGAGATCAACTTTTTTCTGGATATTGTCTGTACTCAGCATCAGCGACAGGATCTCGTCATCTGCAAGCATATTCGTGAGTCCGTCTGAGCAGAGCAGGATCATGCTGTTTTCACTGAGCTCAATCTCAAAATAGTCAACCACCACTCCTGAGGGGCTGCCTATAGCTCTTGTTATGACGTTTTTCCGGCTGTAATATTCACTGGAGCCCCGCTGGATTTTTCCGGCTGATACCATCTCCTCCACATAGGAGTGATCCCTGGTAATCTGGCAGATATCATCCCCCACCACATACAGACGGCTGTCTCCTACGTTGGCCACATACAGAATGTTGTTTTCCACGGTTGCCAGTACCAGGGTCGTCCCCATACCGTACATATCCAGATTTTCGTCCGCCTGGCGCACCAGCATTTTATTCACCAGATGAATGCTGTCGTCAATGGCGGATATCAGGTGCTTCGAGGTACTGTTCTCCAGAATTTTCACAAGATTTTCCACGGTATACCTTGAAGCAAAGTCGCCCGCCGCATGTCCGCCCATGCCATCGGCCACAATAAACAGATTTTTAAGAAAGCCGACGGAAGATGTAGAATAGAAAATGGTATCCTGATTCATCGAACGGGCAACGCCCACATCGGTCTTTCCATATGCTTCCATCAGCTCACCTCCTGTTCTTTTATAATGAGAAGTATTCTAAATAAAAATTAAGCTTTAATAGTATTTCCATTCTGTCCGTCCATATGACGCCTGCGCAGCTGCCCGCAGGCCCCATCGATATCCCGCCCCATTTCTCTTCTAATAGTAGCATTTATTCCATTTTTTTCAAGTAATTTTTTGAATTCTTGCTGGTTTGTTCGGTCAGATTGCTGAAATTTTCTCTCTTTTATGGGATTTACGGGAATTAAATTCACATGGCAGTTCATGCCACGCAGAAGTTCCGCCAGCTTCAGGGCATGGTGCCTTGTATCATTTACATCCTTCACAAGGCTGTACTCAAAGGTCAGCCTTCGACCGGTTTTACCATAGTAAACCCGGCAGGCCTCCAGAATCTGCTTTATTGAATATACCCTGGCGATGGGCATCATGGTTTGGCGAAGGGCATCATCTGGAGCGTGAAGGGAAATGGCGAGGGTAATGCTGAGCCCTTCCTCAGCAAGCTCCAGGATTTTAGGCACAAGTCCGCAGGTGGATACCGTCAGATTTCTCTGACTGATGCACAGCCCCTGTTCGTCAGAGATCATATGGAGAAAGGTGAGAAGCTGGTCATAATTATCCAGAGGCTCCCCGGAGCCCATCACCACTACATTGGAAACCCGCTTCCCCGTATCCCGGGTGATGGCATATACCTGAGCAAGCATTTCTCCCACTGACAGATTTCTTGCCAGGCCGTCAATGGTGGAGGCGCAGAATTTGCAGCCCATCCTGCAGCCCGCCTGTGAAGAAATGCAGACAGAATTTCCATGATGGTACTCCATCCATACGCTCTCGATCATCGTCCCGTCAGAGAGCAAAAACAGATATTTTCTGGTGCCGTCAATGGATGAAATCTGCACATCCCTGACAGCCATGGGATCCAGATAAAAAATATCTTTAAGCCTTTCCCTGTCCCCTCTTGAAATGTTTTTCATCTCCTCAAAATCCATTACCAGCTTTACATGAATCCAATTATAGATCTGCTTTGCCCGGAATGCCGGCATACCAAGCTTGATTATCTCATCCTTTAGAGCCTCAAAGGGCAGGGAACGTATATCCTGTTTGCCATTCATTTTATCCATCATGATCATCCACCTGCAGTACACCGATAAAAAAGCCCTCATTAATGCCAAAACGGGGAAGGATCGTCAGCATTCCCGTGCTCCTGTAAAAATCCCGGAATACTTCAGGAATCTGCTGACGAATATCCGCCAGCCTGCAGCCGCCCTGTTCTAAAATCCAGTGTATCTGCTCCTCATTTTCCCGGACATTTAACGTACATGTGGAATAAACCACTGTTCCGCCGGGTTTGGCATAACGCACCGCATTGAGAAGAATCCTTCTCTGGAGCCTGATAATCTCCTCAATGCCATCCATGGTCACATGGTATTTGATATCCGGCTTTGTGCCGATGACCCCCAGACCGGAGCAGGGTACATCCGCAAGCACCAGATCAAACTTCCGGCTGTCATGCTCCGAAAAAGCTGCCGCATCCCCGGGCTCAATTTTTACGCTGTTAAAGCCGCACCGCATAACCGCTTCCTGAATCATAGAAAGCTTTGCCTCTGAAATATCACGGCTGATTACCTCACCCTCATCTCCTAAAAGATCCAGAAGCTGAATGGTCTTGCCTCCTGGCGCGGCGCACATGTCCAGACATCTGCTAAAGGGCTTTGGAGCCGCCAGATATGCAGGCAGGGCCGCTGAGGGATCCTGTACAGTAAAAAATCCATCCTCAAAGCCCTCCACGTTTTCGACTCCGTCTATTCCCGTCAGGCGGTAAATTCCAAGCTCAAAACATACGGGCTCTGCGCCAATCCGAAAAATGAAATCCTCCTCATCTTCCAAAAGCCTGCTTCTGTTTATGCGGATCATCGTACCCTTTTGTCCATGGTCAAGAAAAGCCGCCATAATATCCCTGTATTGATCAGGATATTGGGCTTTAAACAGCTGGTAAAGCTCCTCGGGCATGGAATACCGGACGTGCTCCGGCATCATCAGACTCTCATATTCCCTGGCCGCGCTTCTAAGAACACCGTTTACAAAGCCCGACAGCCTGTCAAAGCGATGCTTTTTCGCCAGCTTTACCGCTTCATTGCAGGCTGCCGAGACAGGCACAGAATCCATATACATAATCTGATACAGGGACATGCGCAGCAAGGTGCGAATGAAGGGTTTCTGCTTTTTTACCGCCACCTGCGAAAAATGATCCAGCACCCAGTCCAATTCCACCCTTCGCTCCGTACAGCCTGCGCAGAGCCTTCTGATAAATGCCTTCTGGCTGCGCTCCAGGTAGTCGTACTTATCCAGTGCGCGCCGCAGCTCTATATGCAGAAAAACGTTTTTCTCCAGCACATCCATCAGAATCTGAAGTGCAATTTCACGGCTGTTTACCTCATTCATCATCCATCAATCCCAACACCATATTATTCAGATTTCTATAGCCCATCAGAAAATCCCTCCCCTGCATACGCTTTTTTCCTGCCAGCTGCAGCTCCAGGATTTTCAAGGCTCCATCACCTGTCATAACCGCCAGCTCCCGGTCTTTTATAAAAATCTGTCCGGGAACCGCCTTCAAAGCCGGCGGAGCGCACACCTGGCTGCGCCATATTTTCAGCTGCTTTCCCTCCAGAAAGGTGTATGCGCAGGGCCATGGGTTAAAAGCCCGCACCTGGCGTTCCAAAACAACGGCAGGCTTTGACCAGTCCATCAGTCCCATCTCTTTTTTAATCATCTTCACATAACAGGCCTGCTCCTCGTCCTGCTTCTGATAAGAAACCGTTCCCGAAGAAAGCTGATCCAAAACCTCCAGTACAAGAGGCCCCCCAAGGGCTGAAAGCTTATCAAAAAGCGTATCCGCAGTGTCATCCTCACCGATAGGAATAGTTCTTTGAAGAATGATATCGCCGGTATCGATTCCTTCATTCATACGCATAATGGTCACGCCGGTTTGAGTATCTCCATTCAGGATGCTCCACTGGATGGGAGACGCCCCCCGATAACGGGGAAGCAGGGACGCATGGACATTGATGCAGCCAAACCGGGGCGCATCCAATATCTCCTTTGTCACAATCTGACCAAAAGCAGCCACCACAATCACATCCGGCTTCATGCTTTTAATAAGCGCCAGGTATTCCGGCTCTCGGATCCTTTCAGGCTGATATACGGGGATGCCATACTCCAGCGCCAGTTTTTTTACAGGCGGCATGACAAGCTGCTGCTTTCTCCCCTGGGGCTTGTCCGGCTGGGTAAATACCGCCGCCACCTCATGGCTGCTCATGATCAGAGCCTTTAGAGGGTTTACCGCAAAATCCGGTGTTCCCATATAAATGATACGCATGATGCCTCCTTTTGGGGCAGAGTTCTTTACTCCTCGCCCTCCTCTTCGTCATAGTGGGTATCATAAACCTCACCCTTTGCCAGATCGGTGTAGATAATACCATGCAGGTGATCTGTCTCATGACAGATCGCCCTTGCCAGAAGTCCCTCTGCCTCAATGGTTTTATGAACCATATCCAGATCATCATACTCCGCCTTGACAAAGCTGGGTCTGGTTACATCTGCTGCCTTTCCTGGATAGCTTAAGCATCCTTCAGAATCCGTCTGCTCCCCGGAGCTTTCCACTATTACCGGGTTAAGCATAACTATAGGCCCGTCTCCTATATCAATCACTACAATCTGCTTTACTATTCCCACCTGAGGCCCCGCCAGTCCCACACCATTTGCAGCATACATGGTGTCCAGCATGTCCTCCGCCAAGGTCTTTATCCTGGGAGTTACCAGCCTGATGGGCTTGCATTCCTTTCTTAAAACCGGATCCCCAAACTGTCGTATATTTCTAAGTGCCATAGTTCCTCCTTTTTTCTTTGATGCCCGATATACCAAAAACAGCAGGCGTCATTTGCATATCTCAGCTTATATCTAAGTTTACCACAACATCACGGTATTTGTCTACATTTATCAGATTTTCAACAGAATTTTGTATATCTATCAGTTTCTTAATATTATCTGTGTATATAAATATCATCTGTCTGTACAGGTTATTGATGCGTCCGATGCTGTCCTGCACCGGACCGTTGATGTGGAGGCATTTTTCAGAATCTCCTGCGCCTGCTTCCCTGGCGATATCCGCCGCTGCATTTTTAGCATCGCTCTCATGAGGGGATGTGACAAGAACCGAGAGCATACGCCGGATGGGCGGGTATCCCATCTGGGATCTGTATCGGAGCTCCCTGTCATAAAATGCATCATAATCCTGAGCGGCAGAGGTTCTGATCACAAAATGCTCCGGCCGGTAGGTCTGAATCACCACTTCCCCTGCCAGCGCGCCTCTGCCAGCCCGTCCCGCAGCCTGGGTCAGCAGCTGAAAGGTTTTTTCCGACGCCCGGTAGCTGGATGCATACAGGGACTTATCCGCCACCAGTATGCCCATCAGAGTCACATTCTTGAAATCATGTCCCTTCACGATCATCTGGGTTCCCACCAGAATATCCGCCTCCTCATTGGCAAATGCCTCCAGTATCTTTTCATGCCCCCCTTTTTGAGAGGTGGTGTCCATATCCATGCGCAGGATACGCGCCTTAGGAAATTCCGCCTGAATCAGCGCCGCCGCCTTCTGGGTGCCAATCCCAAGTCCCGCCAGAAAAGGGCTCCCGCATGCGGGACAAACCCGCTCAGCCCTGCGGACAAAGCCGCAGTAGTGGCACCTCAGCTTCCCGTCCTCGTGAAGAGTCAGCGAGATGTCACAGTTGGGGCACATAAGCACCTCGCCGCAGCTTCGACAGGAAATAAAGTTTGAATACCCGCGGCGATTTAAAAACAGCATGGTCTGCTCGCCCTTTAAAAGGCGCTTTTCCATTTTCTCGTGAAGACTGCGGCTGAGTATGGATCGGTTTCCTTCCTGCATTTCCTTTCGCAGGTCCACGATCTCCACCTTCGGCAGCACAGCATTTGCATTTCCCCTTCTGGTGAGTCTGGCCAGGCGGTATATCCCCTTATCCGCAAGATACCTGCTCTCCAGAGAAGGGGTAGCGCTCCCAAGTATGACCATCCCTCCCGTCATCTCACAGCGGCGAATAGCCGTCTCCCTGGCATCGTACCGGGGCGCCTTCTCGCTTTTATAGCTGTCCTCCTGTTCCTCGTCAATGACGACGAGACCCAGATTTTGAAATGGAGTGAACAGAGCAGAGCGGGGTCCGATCATGATGTCAATATCGCCGTTTTTGGCCTTCAGAAACTGGTCATAGCGTTCACCGGCGGACATTCTGGAGTTAACAATAGAAACACGACTGCCAAAGCGCCTGTAAAAACGCATAACCGTCTGATAGGTCAGCGAGATTTCCGGTATAAGCACAATCACCTGTCTTTTCTCTTCCAGCATCCTGTCGATCAGTTCCAGATAAATCTCCGTTTTTCCACTGCCTGTGATCCCCTGCAAAAGCCATGTATGCCTGCCGCCCTGGGAATAATCCTTCCATATATTTCCAATAACGCTCAGCTGCTGCTCATTCAGCTCCACATTCTCCCAGCATTTGCCGGTATTGAATGAGGGATTTCTGAGGGAGGTCTCCTGCTCCAGCCGGATAATCCCCTGCTTTTCCAGTGAGGAAATGGTGGAGGAGGAAATATTCAGTCTGCTTCTGGCAATTGTCTGTTCCAAAATATCACTTTCGGACAATTCCAGAAGCAGACGTTCCTTGGCCTTATACTTCTTTTTCCTACAGATTTCTAACTGTCTTTCAAGCTCATCCTCATCGCATGCCAGGCGGATATAGGTTTTCGTCACATGGGAAACCTTTGCCTTTACCGGCATAACCGTTTTCATTGCCTGGTTCATGGTGGAACCGTAACGGTTTTTCATCCACCAGGCCAGCGCAATGAACTGACTCTCGATATCCAGCTGCTTTTCATCCACAGCAAGGATATCCTTGATCATATTCTCTGGAAGCTCCGTGTGATCTGTCAATCCAAGCACATATCCCTTGATCTGTCTGTTTCCCCTGCCAAATGGAATGCGCACAGCGGTGCCCACGGAAATTTTGGATTTTATATCAGCAGGAATCCGATAGGTGAAGGGATGGTCCAGCTTTTCTGCGGATATATCAATGATGATGTTTGCGTAATCTGACATATTTTCTCACTTCCTCCCCATCGGAAAACCAGGTTCTTTTTCCATTTTTCTCCATATAGTTTTCATGTCCCTTCCCGGCTACGATAACTATATCACCGGGCTTTGCAAGCTCTACCGCCTGCTGTATGGCCAAGGATCTGTTTTCTATGACCTGCACTGTATTGTGACCCTCCTCCACGCCGGCGAGGATATCCTGACAAATATCAGAAAATTCCTCATCCCTGGAGTTATCCTCTGTCAAAATAGTCAGGTCGGCAAAAGTACTGCTCACATGACCCATGGGTCCCCTCCGGACTCTGGAACGGTTTCCGCCGCATCCAAAAACGCAGATCAGCTGGTTGGGCTCAAACTTTTTTAAGCTTAAAAGCGCCTCCTTTAAGGCCTGGGCATTATGCGCATAATCCACATAAAAGCAAGCGCCGTCGCAGACAGCCACACATTCCATTCTCCCTGTCACAGGCTTCAGCTTCAAATTCTCTTTTACAGGCAGCCCGAGGGCAATCACTATCGTCAGCGCAAAAAGATAATTGGTCACCTGAAAGGAACCGGGCATCACCAGAAGCTGTTTGAATTTTTTTCCTCCCCATAGTCTGAGTGAGAGACGCTGGGCAGGCTTGTGGTAATATCGGATGTATTCAACAGGCGCCGTCAGGGAACAGAGATATCTGGAATCAGGAACACAGGTTTTATAAGCAGAGGTGACCAGAAAAACCGGCATCTGATCCTTAACTAAATTATAAAGACGGCCCGCAGCAAAAACCTCCTCGGGATCAGCCAGAACCGCTGTTTTACACTGATAAAACAGTCTGCTCTTCCAGTAGAAATACTCCTCCATATCCCCATGCTCCGTACTGCTGATATGGTCAGGAAACAGATTCGTAAACACACCCACAGCAAAGGTGATGCCGCTAACCCGCTTCTGCTTCAGAGCCTGAGAGGAGACCTCCATAACCACATGGGTTATCCCGTCACAGACCATGCGGTTAAGAATATCGTAAAGCACATGGGGATCCGGTGTTGTACACAGGACATCCTCCTGATTCGCTCCCCATATGGCGCCGCAGGTCCCGATCTGGCCTGCCCTGATCCCTGCTTCCATCAGCATCTGGTAGAGAAAGGAGGCTGTGGAGGTTTTTCCCTTTGTACCAGTTATTCCAATCATGCAAAGCCTCTCATCAGGTCTTTTGAAAAGGTTTCTGCAAAGAAGCCCATAAGCAGTACGGCAGTCTGCCACCAGCACGATACATGCCTTATTCATCACATCCGGACATATATCCTTTAAACACTTCAGACAGCTTCTCCTGTCTATTACCACACATCTGCAGCCCTTCTGCCATACCTCTTCCAGATAAGCCGCCCCATCCAGCCGGGTTCCCCGGATGCATACAAACATGCTGCCCCTCTTCGCCTCACCGGAGCTGACGCACACATCCCCCATAGATACGGGCGTAGAGGCGCCGAGAACCATGTGGGGAATGTCCCTCCAAAGACTGCTCCATTTCATAAAAACCCCTGCAAACCACATATACATTATACTATGCGGCCCGCAGGGATCTGTTAACATCCTAAAATAAACCGGTGATCACGCCGTCCTCATCAACATCAATATTAAAAGCGGCAGGGGATTTTGAAAGTCCCGGCATGGTCATAATAGAGCCTGTCAGCGCAACCACAAATCCTGCGCCGGCATTGACGTATACATCCCGCACATTTAAGGTAAAGCCCTCCGGTCTGCCCAGCTTCTTTGGATCATCCGACAGGGAATACTGGGTTTTTGCCATGCAGACCGGGAAATTCCCAAAGCCCATATCCTCTATCTTTTTAATCATGCGGGAAGCAGCAGGGTCGTAGCTGACAGCCGCCGCGCCATAGATTTCCTTTGCAATTTTCTCAATCTTTTCTTTGATGGGCAGCTGATCCTCATAAAGGGGTGTATAATGACTCTCCTTTGTCTCAATGGTTTCAATAATCTTCTCTGCCAGCTCTATGCCGCCCTCGCCGCCCTTCTCCCAAACCTTTGCAAGGGCAAACGCACAGCCGCGGCTTTCGCAGAAATCACGGATAAATTCGTATTCCTCCTGGGTATCGGAAATAAACGCATTCAACGTCACAACCACCGGCACGCCAAACTTCTGCAGATTCTCGATATGCTTTTCCAGATTGACGATTCCCCTCTTTAAAGCCTCCAGATCAGGTATATTGAGATTCTCCTTAGGCACTCCTCCATTATACTTCAGGGCACGGACAGTGGCCACCAGCACAATCGTATCCGGCTTTAAGCTTGCCATGCGGCATTTAATATCCAGGAATTTCTCCGCTCCCAGATCCGCGCCGAAGCCGGCCTCCGTAATCACATAATCCGCCAGCTTTAAGCCCAGCTTTGTAGCCCGGACGCTGTTGCAGCCATGGGCAATGTTTGCAAAGGGACCGCCATGGACAAGTGCGGGCGTATGCTCAAGGGTCTGGACGATATTGGGCTTGATGGCATCCTTTAAAAGCGCAGCCATTGCTCCAACAGCCTTTAAGTCCTTTGCTGTCACAGGCTCACCCGCATAGTTATAGGCAACAATGATCTTGCCAAGACGTTCCTTTAAATCCTTCATATCCTTTGCCAGACAAAGGATGGCCATGGTCTCTGTAGCCACAGTAATGACAAAATGATCCTCCCTGACAAAACCATCCGCCTTGCTTCCAAGCCCTACTACAATATTTCTAAGAACACGGTCATTCATGTCCACACATCTTTTCCAGATGATCTGCCTGGTGTCAATTCCAAGCGCATTTCCCTGCTGAATATGGTTATCCAGCATGGCAGCCAGAAGATTTGTAGCTGCGGTAATAGCATGAAAATCTCCTGTGAAATGCAGATTCAGATCCTCCATGGGCACAACCTGCGCATAGCCTCCTCCGGCTGCGCCGCCCTTGATGCCAAAGCAGGGACCAAGAGATGGCTCTCTAAGACAGATCAGGGCCTTTTTGTCAAGTCTGCCAAACGCCTCCCCCAAGCCCACTGTAATGGTTGTCTTTCCCTCCCCGGCAGGAGTTGGGTTAATGGCTGTTACAAGTATAAGCTTTCCGTCCGGGTTATCCGCCACTCTCTTTTCAAGCGCTGATCCAAGCTTTGCCTTATACTTTCCATAAAACTCCATGTCATCCTCCCGGATGCCAAGCTTATCTGCAACCTCCCGGATGGGGAGCATTGGAGTTTCCTGAGCAATCTCGATGTCTGTCTTCATATGTGCCTCCTAGAAATAGTGGTTTAGAAACATAAGATGTACTATATCATGTATCAGGAAATAATACAAGCCTTATCAAAGGGAATTCTCTCTGCAGTAGGCGTCAAACTGCTGCTGATCCATCAGAACAGCCCTTGGCTTTGTACCTTCCTCCTCACCCACAATACCAGCTTCACAAAGCTGATCCATAATACGCGCGGCACGGTTAAAACCGATTCTGAACTTCCTCTGCAGCATTCCGATGGACGCCTTTTCAATGCTGACGATCAGATTTCCGGCCTCCCTGAAAAGAGGATCCCTTGAAGCTTCTCCGGCTTCAGCTGCCGATGCTGCCCTTCCGTCGGTGATGGCAGCCATCGCCGTCAGATCAATCTTATTGTCATAGCCTCCGCCGGCCACGTTTCCCTGCTTTGTTAAAAATTCCACAACAGCCCCCACCTCCTTGTCAGAGACAAATGCTCCCTGTACACGGATGGGCTTTTGCATTCCAGTGGGATAATACAGCATATCCCCCTTGCCAAGGAGCTTTTCCGCCCCCACCATATCAAGAATGGTTCTGGAATCCACTCCCGAGGACACTGCAAACGCAATTCTGGATGGTATGTTCGCCTTTATGACGCCGGTTATGACATTTACCGAAGGACGCTGGGTGGCAAGAATAAGATGCATACCCGCTGCTCTTGCCATCTGGGCTAGATGCAGAATACTGTCCTCCACCTCCCCCGGCGCAACCATCATCAGGTCCGCCAGCTCGTCCACGATGATGACAATCTGAGGCATGAGCTTTGGCATTTCCTCTTCCCTGCCCTTGTAATACTCACACAGCTTTTCGTTGTAGCCCTTAATATCCCGCACTCCCTGCTCGGCAAACTTTTTATACCGTTCCGTCATCTCGCTGACAGCCCAGGCAAGAGCCCCGGCAGCCTGCTTGGGATCCGTTACCACCGGTTTTAAAAGGTGAGGTATACCATTATACACACTCAGCTCCACCACCTTGGGATCAATCATGATCAGCTTCACCTCAGAGGGCTTTGCGTGATACAGAATGCTGATAATGATGGTGTTGATACAGACGGATTTACCAGAGCCTGTGGCGCCGGCTATCAGCAGATGGGGCATTTTGGCGATATCTCCGATGATCACCTGACCGCCGATATCCTTTCCTGTGGCAAAAGCAAGCTTGGACTTATGGTTCTTAAACTCCTCAGTCTCAATCAGATCCCTGAGATTTACCGCCACATTTTCTTTGTTGGGAACCTCAATTCCAATAGCCGCCTTTCCTGGAATGGGCGCCTCAATACGGATGTCCGCAGCTGCAAGATTCAGCTTAATGTCGTCCTGAAGGGCAACAATCTTACTCACCTTTACGCCCATCTCCGGCTGAAGCTCGTAACGGGTTACAGCCGGCCCGCAGCTCACATTTGTGATGTTGACGCCTACGCCAAAATTCTGCAAGGTCTGCTGAAGCTTTATGGCGGTCTCCTTCAGCTCTTTGTCGATATTGTGCTTTGGGCCTCCGCCGCCTCTGCTGAGGAGCTTTACAGGGGGAAACACATACGCACGCTCCTTCTCGGGCTTTGGTGCTGCCCCATCCCCATCAGGCATACCTGTTTTACGGAGAGCCGCTTCATGTCCTTCCGGTTCCACCTTCATCGTACCTGCGGTGCCTGGCTCCACTAGAATCACCCGGCCGTTTCCTGTCTCAACGGTTCTGGTATCATCCCGGATCTCTTTCTTTATATGCTTCTGCACGGGCATTCCGTCAGCATAGTAGCGATCTCCTTCACTGGATTCCCCCTTCAGGACCGGCTTTTCAGCCTGTCCCCCATAGTCGGACATCTTCATTTGAGCAACACCGGAAATATCCTCCACCTCATCCACGGACATCTGTGTTTCCTGTTTTTTCTTTCTGTCTAGCTCTCTGGATATGATCAGCTCTAAAGGATCAGGGGAGGAGCGCTGCTGGTCCTTTTCCTGGTCTGATGAGATATAACTGTCAGAGGAATTTTCCTCATCAGCCAGAAGAAAGCTTGGTATACGGGATCGTTCCTCCTTCGTACTGCGGTAAATCTTCTTTGAAGCCTTCTTTGACTGGCTCTTGTCCGAATTCTGTATGACATCTCCAAGGGGATTCTCCACCATCCCCTCCGGCACAGCAGTCCCTCTCCGGCTGCCCTGATTTTTTCTCATAAGCTCCAGCTCTTTTCTTGCCTGAAGCATTTTTTCCCCGTTCCGTCTGCGGTTTTCCGCCTGCTGCTCCTCACGCCTGCGTCGATTCTGCTCGTTTTTCAGTTCTCTTATTTCTCTGTTTTCTCTATAGCTGTCCTTAAAATCAGTCAAATGGAAACGAATAAAATCCAGCACCGAAAACTCTGTGATCACCAGAAATAAGACAATGGCAGCCACAAGCAGAATCAGCCAGGTTCCCACACCGCTGAACACCGGATAAAGCAGAACCATAAGCGCTCCGCCAAAAAAGCCTCCGCCGCTTTTCTCATTCAGTGAGGTGGTAAAATAGTCCTTAACCGTATACTCCGGCATGTACTGCTTCATAGCTATCAGCTGGCAGATGCCGCAAACACAGACCAGCAGCAGGAAGCCCAGCAGAAGCTTCAGCTTCAAATATGTATTACCCGGATTTGAAACAAGAAAACAGCCATAAAGTATGCAAAGCACAGGCACCAGATACCCCATCACACCGAACAAACCAAAGGTAATATTCTGGAGTATTGCCCCCGCCCTTCCGCAGAGGTTAAAATTTGCAAAAATCATAAAAAGAGAAACAGCAAAAACCAGCACAAGAATAATCTCTTCAGCAATGGAAGCGGAGCCGGTCTTGTTTTTTCGCTTTTTTGAAGCCCCTCTGGACCCGGACCTTTTCTTTCCGGCTGAGGAGCTGGTTTTTTTCTTCGTATTATTGACCGTTGCCATTTTTTATCCTTTCTTTTGATGCAAGTATGAAATCCCGAGATTTTCCAGATTTTACGCTCCCCGAAAGGCTCGGGGAGCAGTTGCCTCATGCGCAGCATTTCATTGGCGGATGCGGCCTAACTTTTATTATATCAAAAATTTTCGTTATGCACAATCATTTCCTTTAATTTTGCGTAGGCCTGGCTGATTCCGCCTACCTCGTCGATAATGCCCTCTGCCACTGCCTCATGTCCCACAAGGATCGTGCCCAGATCCTTTGTCAAAATTCCGGATTTGGTCATCTGCTGCTCAATGCGCTCTCTGCTGGACCGGCTGTGGGAAGTGATAAACTCCACAATCCTGTCCTGGATGAGCTGAAAGTATTCGTAGGTCTGGGGAGCCCCTATTACCACGCCGGAGAGACGCACCGGATGCAGAATCACAGTGCCGCTGGGAACAATAAAAGAATAATCCGTAGATACGGCCAGCGGAACGCCAATGGAATGACTCCCGCCAAGTACCAGGGATACGCTTGGCTTGCTGATGGAAGCAATCATTTCTGCAATGGCCAGTCCAGCGTCCACATCTCCCCCCACAGTGTTAAGCAGAACAAGAAGACCGTGAATCCGGTCATTCTGCTCCACCTCTGAAAGCTGAGGTAAAATCTGCTCATACTTTGTTGATTTTACATTTGAAGAAAGACATTCATGTCCTTCAACCTCGCCTATTATGGAGAGCACATGGATGCAAATCCCGTCATTCTCCACTGTAAATTCTCCGTTCTCCTTTATCTGTTCCTGCAGCTCCTTTTCCTTCATGATCATACCTCCACAAGATTTGTGTATAGTATAAGCAAAGCTGCCGTTTTCATTCAAAAAAAGAAGTGGTGAAGATACTCCTCACCACTTCCTCTCGCTCGTAAATATGCTTATTCTTCAACGCCATTGTTCTTTAAAAAGTTGATAACATCTGCAACGGTCGCAATATTATTCAGCTCCTCAGTAGGGATTTCTATCTCATACTCATCCTCCAGAGCCATGACCATCTGAAACAGATCCAGGGAATCTGCCCCAAGATCATCCTTAAAATTCGTTTCAGGCGTAATCTCATCCTCACTTACATTCAAACCATCGGCAATGATTGACACAAGCTTTTCAAACATACTCAGTCTCCTTTATGTATCAAAATTATTTAGGCACACATTCTGCTATGTGTTGCGCATCTCTGAAAGTATAATTTCATTCAGTGCGCTTGTCAAGCCCTTTATTATATTTACCCTGAAAGCGCCGCCGGGCGCATGAAGGCTTATTCACCAATAATGTTCCTTGCACAATACGGCGTCATGAACCGATAATCATCAATGACAATTCCCCTCTGCTCACTGGCGGCGTGAACGATCAGATTGTTACCCATATAAAGGGCAACATGCCCCACCCGGCCAAGACTATTGTTCCAATAGAAAATCAGATCTCCCGGCTGCATCTCCTCAAAGGAAACCGGTACGCCCGCATTTACCTGCCAGTAGGAGGTTCTTGGAAGGCTGTAGCCATACTGCTCAAAGATACGAAGCATAAAGCCAGAGCAGTCAACGCCAACTCCCAGGGTCGTGCCTCCCCAAACATAGGCACCTCCCAGGTACTGCATAGCATTGTTGACAATCTCAAGACGAACAGGATTAATGCTTGGAAGCTCCTCCTCTGGCTCCGGTACATACTCCACAGCATCCTGAAGAGCATAGTCGTAGGTTACAAACTCTCTCGCCACGTACCCCTCGATTTCAGAACCAATGATAATCTTCAGCCAATTCTCATTCGTTTCCTCGGAAACCACATAGAGGGAGCCCGCGATAATCTGCGTTAATATCTTAGAATCCGTACTAGGCTCCTGTCTCACGTTTAAAACCTCTGCTTTAACCGTAACTGCGGGAAAAGCATTCTCGTAGGCCAGAGCCTTCGCCTCTTCTCCTGTTGCCACAAATTCCGCATTGATATATCCCTCAATCCCGTTTGATACGATGCGATACCATTGACCGTCCGCTGAAAGCTCCAACAGATTCACACCGCTCATTCTGAACAGAATACCTATTATAGCGCCCTCAAGGCTGGGAGCCGTACGGATATGAAGATAATTGGGAGCCACAATAACCCCCAGATTCGGATAATGGGACCAGACCGTCTCCCTGGGATCCGCAGGAGTCTGTGCTGTCTCTGCTTCTGATGATCCCATAATATCTGTTTCCCCGGTTTCTGTCTCTGTCTGCGCAGGGAGGGTTTCATGGGCAGAGCTATCCGGATCCGCCTGATTCGTCTCAGCCACCTCATGTGCCGGCTCCGTCTCCTGGCTTTCAGTCTCTGAAGCAGCGCCCTCTTCCCCCGTAAGCCCCGAGCTTGTCAGCACATCCGGAACAGTATTTTCCTGCTCCGTCTTGATTTCAATATAGGAATCCACTGGCGTAACCACGTGAACGCTGGCAACCAGCGCTCCGGAGAGGTAATTGCTGCGAAAATCCGGTGAAAATCCCGTGGTAACCTCGTCATCCATGATCCCATCCAATGGGCCTGCGGGTATGGCAGCGGTATCCCGGGTAATAAGGCTTTCCGTCTCACTCTCCGGTTCCTCCTCCTCATTGGAATGCAAAGTATAAAGGCAGAAAACCATCACAAGAATCACGAGAACAGCAGACACTGACAAGAGCCTGAACCTCAGGCTGTAGGATGATGCATTTGTCTCATCTATAAAATGGATATGTTTCTTTTTAGACATATATCAGCTGCTCCTTTGAAATCTCTTTGATTCCCGCTTCAAATATTACATAATTATTACATTTCTTTGAAATTATATCAATTTTTCCCTTTTCTGTCAAGATTTACCGGCTATCTCAGAAAAAAGAAGGGTATAAATCTAAATTCCCCAGTATTGGGCAGCATGTTCCATGTCCTTCTGAATATGGGCTTTCAACTCCTCCACACTTCCAAATGATTGTTCCGGTCTGGCAAAGTGAAACAGCTCCGTCCGAACCTGCTTTTCATAGATATCATCTGAAAAGCCAAACAGATAGGTTTCCGCTCCAGGACACTGATCACGGGAAACCGTGGGCTTGCAGCCGATATTGGTCACCGCCGGATACACCTGATCCCCGACATGAACCCTGGAGTAGTAAACCCCAAAGGGAGGCAGAAGCTTTTCTTCGTTTATTCCCTGGTTAATGGTAGGACTTCCGATCCGTCCCCCAAGGTGATTCCCGTGTATCACAGGTTCCTCAATAAAATAGGGAAAGCCCAACAGCTCCCTAACCTGCTCCATTCTTCCCAAAGCCAAGGCCTCGCGAATCCTGGTGCTGCCGATTTCTATGCCGTCCTTATCCGTTTGCTTTTCAATTCTGTAAAAGCTATAGCCGTAAACCCGGGACAATCCTTCAAGCAGGTCTCCGTCACCCGTGCGGTTATAACCAAAATGGAAATCCTCTCCAATAATGATTCGTCTGGCGTGAAGCCTGCTTACCAGATAATCCCGGACAAAGACCTCCGGATCCATGGTGCGTATTTCTTCTGTAAAGGGACATTCCACCAGAATGTCCACTCCCTGTGCCTCCAGAAGCCTGCGCTTCTCCTCCGTTGAGAAGAGATTTTGCACCGGCTTTCCCGTAAGAACGCGCCTGATGGCAAAATCAAAAGTAAATGCCACCAGCTCTTCCCCCTGGTCCGCTATACTCCTCATCACTTGGAAAAGCTTCTGATGCCCCCTATGGATACCATCGAATTTACCAAGTGTAATACAGGAATACGTATGATCTGCCAGGCTTATATTTTTAAGCGATGATAGTATTTTCACGTTCCGCCTCCCCTGACGCCGGCAAAAAACAGCTTGCGCGGCTTGTAAAGCTGCAGCCCTTCATCCCGTTCATACAGACCGATGAAATGCTTTTCCCTGTCGTACATGCGAACAGCTTGGGAATATTCTCCCTCCAGCTGGGCGCACACTCCCGCCGTCCCTTCATAAAGCGTGACTAATGAAAACGAAATGGGATTGCCGTTCATCAGATACCGCTCCCCGGCTTCACACACCACTCCTGCCGGCAGGTTTTTGAAAACCTGATCCACAGGCTGGAGCACCTTCATAATCTGTCCCTCCTGCACGAGCTGGGAAAGCTGTGAAAGGGTAATGCTATTCTCAAGAAGAAACTCTCCCACCCGGATACGTGTAAGCGCCTGCATACATCCGCCGCATCCAAGCTTCTTTCCAATATCTGCGCAAAGGGTACGGATATAGGTTCCCTTGGAACATGAAACCTCCATGCGCACCAGAGGCTTTTCAACGGTTATGTTCTTTATATCAAAAATATGCACTCTGCGGGGGCTGCGTGCAACTTCGATTCCCTTTCTGGCATACTCGTAAAGCTTTTTTCCCTGAAGCTTCAGGGCAGAATACATGGGAGGGATCTGGTCATAGTCCCCCCGAAAGGATAACACCCCCTTCAAGATCTGCTCCTCTGTAAGATTCTTCCAGGAATCATCCTGCCTGAGCACAGCTCCCGTCATATCCTCCGTATCAGTCTCTGTTCCCAAGCAAAGTACCGCCTCGTAGGTTTTTGACTGATCTGTAAACAGGTCGCAGAGCTTTGTTGCGGCGCCGATACACACAGGCAGAACACCCACTGCCTCCGGATCCAGGGTTCCTGTGTGGCCTATTTTTTTCTGCTTCAGGATTCCCCTCATCCGGGCCACGACATCATGGGACGTATATCCTTTTTC
>CALWLH010000114.1 GCA_944381475.1 uncultured Lachnospiraceae bacterium
CTAACCCTAACCCTAACCCTAACCCTAACCCTAACCCTAACCCTAACCCTAACCCTAACCCTAACCCTAACCCTAACCCTAACCCTAACCCTAACACATACCCTAACCCTAACACATACCCTAACCCTAACACATACCCTCACACATACCCTAACCCTAACCCTAACACATACCCTAACACATACCCTAACACATACCCTAACACATACCCTAACGTCAATCATACTAATATATCAATGATGTAACATAAGTGATTGATTCTATCAAACACATAATAGTCATATTGATTTACGAGAACTGTCAAATCTCATTTACGTTAGCAGTTATCAAAAGGTGTCAATTATGCATATCACTAATCATAATATTCGTTCATCCCACTACATTCTGATTGTCACCTTCTTGGTAAGCTCAGGAGAAACATCTATTCATTCATTAGTATGATGAATACTACAGACTGATGTAACTTTCGTAAAGGAATTAGGAAGATGAACTGTTTGAAGATTCTGAATATCTACTCAATATTCAATCATTCAATATCAAACTAGAAAGAATTATTGAACGAGGATATTGGAAACTACTTCCATCCGAAGTGATGGATGTTAGATTCGGAAGATCTAAAAATCAATTTATTCATTTTCTAATACCTTTCATTATTAATGTACAAGAATCCTTTTCATATCTTCCACGAAGTGCACAATAACCAAGTTTGATGGATTCCAAATGTGAAAGATCTATTATTCATTCATTCAAATCATTCAAATACTTGATATTGTTGTTGATAATGAAGCATAGAATGTACTTCTACCTAATTCAATCTTATTCAATTGTGGAAGATCTATTCATTATCAATATATATTCTATTATACCTTTGATCTCAAATGAGGACCAATAGAAATTATATGAATTACTTCCAATCTCTCCAATTTTGATTTTTGATAATATAGGAAGATTAATCAATTCAAATTCACCTCCATAATCACTAAAACTATATTGTCCTATTTCAATTGATTCCAATTTATCACAATTCAATATATGAAATGATCGATTAGGATTATTCACCTTTTTCCTATCCCATTTATCACCACTCTTCACTTTTGTGAATGAATCCTTTCCTATTATGATTAATTTCAGTGAGTCCCATCCATCCACTACAAATATATTTACACTCCCAAAATGATTATCTCCTACATTCAAACCATTTACATCCAAGAATGGAGAGATATCAACACCATTCAATGTCCTATTCTCCGTCAATTCTTGTGATATCAATTCATCATATATGACTAAATTATTCCCGAAATAATTATTACGCCAATTTCCATTTTCATCGAATAAACAACTAAATCCTAATGGAATATGCCCAATATCATTTTCATCATATTGCTCTCCACTATCTTCGTTATTAACACGATTTACAATCTTCGTTTTATTCTCTCCTACCATCAACCACAATTTATCCCTACTCAACAAATATACTTCTTCTATCTCATTACTCTCATTCATTTTTATTATCACATACTTTTCATTCTCCAATTTTATTAAGAACCATCCACTCGACCCCTTTTCCTCATTTCCATTCCCATTGTCACCTCCTTCATTCTTCAGTTTATAGCAGAACACTTCAAATTCCATCACTGTATTTACTTTCAAAAAAATAATGAAGTTTTCCAAAGAGTTTCATTCCGTGCTTCTATTTTTCCATACGTTCCAGAATAGGATTTAGCTATCTATATCTTTGATTACTCCTAAATACATTGTTTACCACTTATTTCATTAATCTCGCTAATTAAAAGTGCGATTATTTCTCCAATGGATGGGCAATTTAACTAGATATTCTATCTGGTAATGATTCTTAAACAAAGGCATCATTTACACAATAACCAACCTGTCATTCAAATGATATTCTACTACATACTATAACACGTTCATTAGTCTGCAGATTATGAGTCAATATGATTTCTGCTATCACTTTCATATTAGAATTAACATCATGTGTATACATAGAAGAATCATATTCAATACTAATTTACAATCTCCGTAGCTATAAATAGACGTTATAGCAGAAATGTGATGATTATTCAAATACTATTTCACAACTCGCTCAAAAACGTACCAGCCTTGCTAAATATATGGAAATGTCTATTACAAAGCTACCCTTGTGATTGAGTTTAATAACAATAGGAATAATTGACTGTAGACCGAAATATCAAATTGAATAGGATTAGAATAATGAATCACTAGCAAATAGTGACTAATCATATTCTTTCTTTTATAGTTTATGAATTCTGTAAAAATAGGTATATATCTGAATAGATGTTGGAAACACAGAAATTGTTCCTGTCCACTCTGTGCTAAATCCTTCTCGATCATTTTATCGTATAATGCAAACTGCACTATCTGGTAATGTGCAGCTATATTGCAAAAGGTACTGCCCCGTTGCTAACTATAGTATACTAATTAATTATATGTGTAAGTTATAGAATAATGATTCAATCATAGTACAGTCAACACCAGACAGTGAATCATTTGAATGGATGAATCATTACAAGTTCATAAATACATATATTACTAATATGGGTGTGATATTGAAGCCAGTAAATGGAAGTGGTCTAAACAATAATATCGATATATCTAGTATTGTATATGAAATAGAATACGGGAATCTATATATAAGCCGCTCGTATGGAACTATCATACTCTAACTGAGATGGTAACACTGCTCAGTTCATAGGAATATTGGAATTGGTCAATTCCTATAATGATAACAAGTATTGGATAGATTTGTTTACAATCATCAAGATATAATGATATAATACAAAATATGGATTTGAAGATCAAGATATAGTTTATGAATATATTATGAATGAAAGATGATTGACATCAATCGAAATCGACAAATGATTTATTCATTCAGTCAATTTGAAAATTGCTAATCAGAACAACAATTTGATCTTTACAATGACATTGATGATTGTGAGAATGAATATGAGAATAGTATAGAATATGGTTGTATTCATATCATTCATCGATTTGATCGATTGTTCTTCACATTCAAGGAGTTGGATAGGAATATTATAAATATGAAAGATGACTTCGAACTTCATTTGACATTTGAGGATGTGGCTGAACCGATAATATGCCAGCAGTTTCGGTGAATCAATTCAATATGATTGAAATATTTGGAAATAGCGATAAGAATTGAAATTGTAAAATCTTCAAAGTAGTATGTAGTTGGCGTGTTTTACGCAAAAACCGGAACCGTCAATTTTTCGACCCCCCTAGGTCGTAACGTCAATTGGGTACTATATTAGGCAAGGGTGACTAACTCGCCAACAAGTGAACCCAATTACCGTCTATTTTGGCCTTGTCGAAAAATGAACGGAAATAGGTCCGGTTTTTGCGTAAAACCACGCCAACTACATACTACTATGCGGGTTGTCTTTGACAACCCCTGTCGGTGGGTTGCTAGGGGTTGTTTGCAACCCGCTGGCAATGGTGAGCAATTGTTTGCGGTTGTTTGCAATGGTGAGCAATGGCTGACGATTGCTAGCGGTTGTTTGCGGTTGTTTGCAATGGGTGGTGATTGTTCTCTCTACTAATGCGAAGAAATAATTTTCTCATTTCTGGGCGCACCCTTGTCCCTACGTATACACCATTGATAAATAAACCATGCATTATTCTATAATCATACAGGGTTCACCTACCAATGGTGCGTTCCAATGGATCAATCATTACAAGTTCAATAATCCATTT
>CALWLH010000115.1 GCA_944381475.1 uncultured Lachnospiraceae bacterium
ATTAAAATGTTATGTGATAATTGTGGAAAAAGAGAGGCAAATGTAAGATATTCAGAAAATATTAATGGAAAAACAAGAGAGCTTAACTTGTGTGAAGAGTGTAGTGAAAAATTAGGAATTGGTCAAATGGATTTTAGTATGCCGATGGACTTTTCTAATTTCTTTGGAGATTTTGTAGAGGAATTTACAAAACCAGAATGGATGCCATTACTTAATAATGTAAAAACTTTAACATGTAATAATTGTGGATACACATTTGATGACATTGTAAATACAGGAAAATTAGGATGTCCTAATTGTTATGATGTATTTGAAAGCGAATTAGACCCTATAATAAAAAGAATACAAGGAACAAATAGACATGTTGGAAGAATAGGAAAAATAATAGATAATAAAATAAATAAAAAATATAATAAAACAGAAGAAAATACGGACAAAAAAGAAGAAAAAACAAAATTAGAACAATTACAAGAAGATTTAAAAAATGCAATAAAAGAAGAAAGATATGAAGATGCAGCTAAAATTAGAGATGAAATCAAGAAAAATGAAAAAGATAATAAATAATTATAGAAAGAAGGTAAAACATGAATTGGTATTTACAAAGTAGCAAAGATAGTGATGTAGCAAGAAGCACAAGAATTAGATTTGCAAGAAATATAGTAGGTTTTCCATTTGAGTTAAAAACTAAAGAAATGAAAGAAGCTTTAGAAAATAAAATAAAAGACAATTTATATGGGATAGGTTATGGATTAAAATTTTTCAAGCTAAAAGATATGGATGATATTACTAAAATGAGTTTAGTAGAGAAAAATATCATTAGTCCAGAGTTTGTATCAAATAAAGATGGAAGTATTCTAATAAATGATGAAGAAAATATTTGTATAATGATAGGAGAAGAAGATCATTTAAGAATACAAGTGTTTAACTATGGGTTAGACTTAGAAAATACATTGAATTTAGCAGTTGAATTAGATGAAAAAATAAATGAAACATTAGGATATGCTATTAATAAAAAATATGGATATTTAACAGCATGCCCTAGTAATTTGGGAACTGGATTAAGAGCAAGTGTAATGCTACATTTACCAGCACTTGAACATACGGGAAATGTTAGAAAAATTTTAAATAGTGTTGGTAATTTTGGAATAAGTATTAGAGGAATATATGGTGAGAATTCTAAAAGTACCGGAGATATGTATCAAATTTCAAATAGACAGACTTTAGGAATTACAGAAAAAGAGATTATTGATAGAGTAAAAGTTATAGCAGAAAAAATAATTGAGCAGGAAAGAAAAGCTAGAAAAATGCTTGCAGATAATAAAATAGAATTTGAAGATATGATTTATAGAAACTATGGGATATTGAGTAACTGTAAAAAAATATCTTCAAATGAAACAAGAGAATTGTTATCAAATATTAAAATGGGAGTTGATTTAGGAATAGTAGATGAATTAACAGATTTGCAAGTTCAAAAGTTATATTTATATACTAAACCAGCAAATTTACAAAAATATTTAGGTAAACAATATGATACTTATGAAAGAGATATAAAAAGGGCTGAGGTTATTAAGCAAATTATTGAGGCAAAAAAATAGCCTCACAAGGAGGCTTTGGCTACTTACTTCTTTGACTTAGGAAGTTCTTTTAAGTCACTTATATCATGGCAAATACTATTTGCAATAAGAGCCATACCTACTAAAATGCAAAAGGTATCAACTGTAATTTTGCCAAAAATAAAGTAACCTCCAATAGCCATTAAGAGAATAATACAAGCTTCTATCATACAAATACCTCCTTGTAAGGAACACAACATAAGTTGCGGAAACAGTCCAATAAACTTGGACATTAACTGGTTACAAACCTTACGGTATAAATAAATTATACTATAATTTAACATAAAAATCAAATTAGATTAAAGATATGTCCCAAATGCGACAAAATGTCGCAAAAAGAAACGTCCCAAATGCGACATTGGAAAGGAGTTGAATATTATGACATATAAATTTACAAATAGAGCTAAAAAAGCAATTGAAATTGCAAATGATGTGGCAATTGAGTTAGGACATAATTATATAGGTACAGAGCATATTTTATATGGTCTAGCAAAAGAAGGAAGTGGAGTAGCTTCAAAGGTTTTGGAAAATCAAGAAGTTACACCAGAAAATATTATAGATAAAATAGTTGAATTGGTAGGTCAAGAAGAACCTATAGAAGGTACTTTAGGATTTACACCGAGAACTAAAAGGGTTATTGAAAATGCTTTTATAGAAGCAAGAAAATTAGGATATAACTATATTGGTACTGAACATATGTTAATAGGTATATTAAGAGAAGGAGATAGTATTGCAGCTCGTATTTTATTAGAACTAAATGTTAATATACCAAAACTATATAATGAAATAATAAAGGTAATAAATGAAGGTGAAGACCTAGTAGGAGAAGATACTAGAAACGAGACTGATACTAAAAAAGGAAGTTTCAATAAAACAACTACATTAAACCAATTTGGAGAAGATTTAACCAAAAAAGCAAGAGAAGGAAAATTAGATCCAATTATAGGGAGAAAAGAAGAAATAGAAAGAGTTATACAAATCTTATCTAGAAGAACCAAAAATAATCCATGCTTAATTGTTGAACGGGGTGTTAGTAAAACAGCAGTTGTTGAAAGTTTAGCACAAAAAATAGTATCAGGAGATGTGCCAGAAATACTAAAAGATAAAAGAGTTGTAAGTATGGTTATTTCAGGAATGGTTGCAGGTGCCAAGTATAGAGGAGATTTTGAAGAAAGAATTAAAAAGGCATTGGAAGAAGTTAAAAAAGCAGGAGATGTAATATTATTCATAGATGAAATTCATACAATAGTTGGTGCAGGAGCAGCAGAAGGTGCAATTGATGCGGCAAACATCTTAAAACCATTACTTGCAAGAGGAGAAATTCAATTAGTAGGTGCTACAACTTTAAATGAATATAGGAAATTTATCGAAAAAGATGCAGC
>CALWLH010000116.1 GCA_944381475.1 uncultured Lachnospiraceae bacterium
CTTTAAATTCGTTGTCATAAGATTTTTGATTCTGTGCCATAGATTTTTCTCCTATTCTCGTATTGATTATCATTATATATCAAAATCCTTGAGAATAGGGTGTCAACTTTTATGATACAACACCAAATTGCGAATACTCAATTTGCATTTGCGAATATTGTATATCATTTTTCAAAGAAAAGGGAACCAAGACGGACTGCTCCTATCTTGATTCCCATTATATTTCTTATGCTGTCCAATAATCAGGACTTGTTCTTAGTATTTCAGCATCTTTAATTGCATTTTAAAACGCTTGATTTTGCTTGCAACTTAATTACCTCAATCAGATGTTGGACTAATTACCACTCCTTCTCCTTTGCCTATATTCACTCGGAGAACTTTTATATCTTTCTTTGAATACTCTATTAAATGTTCTTTGGCTCTTAAAACCACTATCTAAATAAATATCCGTTATAGTGTCATTTGTATCTTCCAGGCGTCCAATCGCATATCCAATTCTTGCATCATTTAGATACTGGTTAAAATTACAATGGAATGTTTTTGAAAAAATTCTCGAAACAACATACTTACTCACACCAAGTTCTCTTGCCATGTCTTCAAGTGAAAACGGTTTTCTGAAATTTGCAGAAACAAATGCCACCGTACGATAAATTAAGTCATCACTACCTACGCTACTTTTATCTATCAGGTTCATCTTTTTTATGCATCTAGCCAATATAATTTGAATATATGCCTGCACGACCATTGATTCTGATTCATTTGTTTTCATAATGGAATCAATAGCATGATACACTTCCGATTCTATGTTTTCTGCTTTTATGACCGGATATTCAGGAGCATACTTTTGTATTTCCTCTGCAAACAAGGCTGCATACGATGGGGGAACTAATATATAATCCACCTCATTATTTCCATCATCAAACACCTGATAATGATGAATAATATCCGAAAAAACAAATCCTAAATCGTCTTTTTCCATATGATACAGTTCTTGTCCGACCCCTAATTCCAGTGTCCCCTCCCTTACATGCACAATCTCTAATGCATTATGCAAATGCGGCGACACATGTTTTGCAGTTTTTGACACCCTATAAATATCATCTCTGGTTTTTTCTACTGTTAAATGCATCCCACCACCCCTTTTCTTTGTCTTTCTTATTTCCTCAAAAAATGCTGCAATATTTGTCTATATCTTGTAATCATTTGGCATGCATTCCGCCAAAACATATCCTATAATGAAGCTACAAACAAAAGAAAGGAGGAAAAACAAATGAAGAATTTCAAAATCTATATGAACAACCTTTTAGCTTTTTATGAAGCATATTTCAATCATGTATATCATGCATAATCAGCTAAAAGGGACTATTTGTGAAAACTGAATATTCAAAAAGCAGACCACTTCACAAATGTGAAATGGTCCTTTTTATTTATATCGAATCAAAGGATATCAACAAACCTATCAAATGCTTTTTGCCCCTCTTCCGTCCTCTTATAGACACCAGCACATTCTAACACCTTCACAAACACCTTACTGATTTCATCCTGTAAAATGGAATGAATATTATCCCTACAGATTTCATAATTATTAATCCATTCATCCACCCAGTCTGCATGTTTTTCAATTTCTTCATTGCTTCTGATATCCCTCTTAGTAAGAATGTATTCCTCAAGAAGTAACATTTCTTTCTTTAGTCTTGCCGGTAGCACCGCAAGCCCCATGACCTCAATCAGACCAATATTCTCTTTCTTAATATGATGCAAGTCTGCTGACGGATGATAAACTCCCCATGGACACTCATCTGTTGTAATATTATTTCTAAGCACTAAATCCAGCTCATATAAACCACCGTGCATTCTTGCAATCGGTGTAATCGTGTTATGAAGTGTTCCATCTGTCTCGCTGAAAATAAAAGCTGCCTCATCTGTGTAAGATTTCCATAAAGTCAAAATATGATCTGCAGCGTGCGTCATTTGGTCAATATCTTTTCCCTGAAGGCGAATCACTGACATCGGCCATTTTACAATGCCTGCTGTCAGGTCTTCATATCCCGGCAAAGTAAAAGTTCTGTCATACGGAGCTTTCGCCATGGCAAATACATATCTGCCGCCCTGAAAATGATCATGACTTAAAATAGAGCCACCTACAATCGGTAAATCTGCATTAGAACCAGCTGTATAATGTGGAAACAGCTTCACAAATTCCAGAATCTTCTTAAATACTGCTTTGTCAATCTTCATCGGTGTATGTTCTTTATTGAAAATAATGCAGTGCTCATTGTAATACACATAAGGAGAATACTGTAAAAAATAATCCTGTCCATCCAGTTTTATTGGAATAATTCTGTGATTCTGTCTTGCAGGATGGGAAATGTGACCTGCATAACCTTCGTTTTCCATACAAAGCAGACAGCTTGGATATCCCGACTTCTTTGCCTGCCCGGCTTTTGCAATATCCCGCGGATCCTTTTCCGGCTTTGAAAGATTAATAGTAATATCAATCGGACCATAAGGTGTTTCCGTTACCCATTTTTCATCCTTTGCAATACGATCTATACGAATATAATTTGTTCTTTTACTAAACTCATAATAGTAATCTGTCGCCAATTTGCTATTTGTCTTATAAAGTTCATAAAAGGTCTTTCGTACTACAGAAGGAGCCGGAGTAAGAAGTCCCATAATTTTTGTATCAAATAAGTCTGTCACTGTTACAGAATCATCTTCTATCATTCCATTTTCAAATGCATAAGTACACATATCCTCCAAAATCTCAGCAAGCGGCCTTTCCACTGTGATTTCTTCAGAAAATTCCATCTGCCCGAATAATTCAAGAAGACGGTTTGTCACATATACTCGGTCATCTTCCTCAACCAGATGTTTACTGATGCCGTACTGTACAAGCTCATTTATTAATCTGTTAATCATAAACAATCACACTCCTTATACTGTCTGATATCCGTTCGGATGTCCCTTATGCCATCTCCAGGCAGTATCAATAATCGTCTCCAAATCTGCATACTTTGGATTCCAGCCAAGTATACTTTTTGCCTTATCACTGGAAGCAATCAGTGTAGACGGATCTCCGGCTCTACGAGCTTCTTCCTTTGCAGGAATTGCATGCCCTGTTACCCTTCTTGCAGTCTCAATGACTTCCTTAACCGTAAATCCGACACCATTACCAAGATTAAAGATATCACTTTTTCCGCCATTTCTTAAATACTTCATGGCTAAGATATGTGCCTGTGCTAAATCATTTACATGGATATAGTCTCTGACACATGTGCCATCCTTTGTATCATAATCATTACCAAATACAGAAATATATGCCCTTTGATTGTTTGGAACCTGTAAAATAAGTGGAATCAGATGAGTTTCTGGATTATGAGCTTCCCCGATCTTTCCATTCGGATGTGCTCCGCACGCATTGAAATATCGAAGTGAAACGAAACGTAAATTATGTGCTTTTGATGTCCACTTAAACATCTTTTCCATGGAAAGCTTTGTTTCTCCATAACAGTTAGTCGGAAGCGTTCTGTCTGTCTCAAGAATAGGAATACTTTCCGGTTCTCCATACGTTGCAGCCGTGGATGAGAACACAATCTTATCAATACCATGTGCAACCATGCTTTCCAAAAGAACCTCTGTGCCACAAAGATTATTGCTGTAATACTTAAGTGGATTCTTCATACTCTCGCCAACCTGAGAGCTTGCAGCAAAATGAATTACTCCATCAATATCTTCCTTTTCGAATACAGAATCCATAAATGCTCTGTCCCTGATATCTCCTTCATAAAACTTTGCTTTCGGATGAACCGCTTCTTTAAAGCCGGTTAAAAGGTTGTCAACAATAACCACATTTTCTCCTGTACCAATTAATTCATATACGGTATGCGAACCAATATATCCTGCACCGCCTAATACTAATATGCTACTCATTTGTCAGTCCTCCTTTACAAAACCTTCATTCCACCATATTTTCTTATTTTCAACACACTGCATGCACCCTGACCAAATACTTTATCCATTTTCTTCTGGTACTCTGCCACTGCTTCATTTTTCACAAATGCCTGAATTGTTCCTGCAAACCCTCCGCCATGTACTCTGCAAACACCATTATCACCCAAGAAATCTTCACTGATTGCAAGAGCAATTGAAACGTTTTGATGCTGCACATCTGCATTGGAATATACATTCTGCAGATATTTATAAGAAGAATTACCGGATGCTTTTACGTTTTTCAAAAACACTTCAATATCTTCATTAGAAAGCGCTGCAACTTCCTTCTGCACTCTCTCATTTTCTCGAATAAAATGAATTGTCCTAAGAACGCCTCTGTCTCCAGTCAGTTCTCTTAATTTTGAAATATTATCAAGGATATCATCTATCGAAAGGCCAAGAAGTACTTCCTTTCCAAAGAAAGCAGCAACCTTCTTCATCTCTTCCGGAATCGATGCATAGTCTGCTGTCAAATCCGCGTGAGAACCTTTTGT
Source organism: uncultured Lachnospiraceae bacterium (assembly GCA_944381475.1). Lineage (GTDB taxonomy): Bacteria > Bacillota > Clostridia > Lachnospirales > Lachnospiraceae > UBA4292. The sequence continues at coordinate 4,488 of CALWLH010000116.1, forward strand.
ATCCGTAATACACAAACTGTATCCATATCTATTAAGGTCAAAAGCTACCTTTTCAACCTTTGGTTCCCTCGGATTTGCAAAATCAACATGAACCAGATTTCCGACAGAGCAAGCCATTTGATCCATCAATCCACATGGCTTTCCAAAATAAACATTCTCTGCAAACTGACCAATGATTGCAATTTCTTCTGCCGAAACACTCATATCGTTATATAAGCCGGACAAAATATTTCCAATAAGAGTCTCATACGCTGCTGAGGAAGAAAGTCCAGCTCCAATCAGTACATCACTTGTGATATATGCCTTAAATCCTCCGATTTTATATCCATGATTTACAAATCCTGCAAGCACTCCCTTTATTAGCGCGATTGTTGTCTCTTTTTCTTCCTCCTGCATCTCAAGGTTATCTAGTGAAATAGTAATCAATGTATATCCCTTGGAAAGGATAGTTACTTTATTATCCGTTGTCTTTTTCACAATACCAATGGCATCCAGATTAATTGACGCTGCGAGGATTTCTCCATTCTGATGATCGGTATGGTTTCCACCTACCTCACTTCTTCCCGGTGCACTGTAGATTTCAACATCATCAAAGCCAAACTCTTCCATATAATTTCTCAATGCACTGACATATCGTTGTTTCTGGTAATTAAGCTTATTATCATCCACATATATGTCCATAAGTCTTTCATCATATATTCCGGAACTAAATTGACACATTAATTCATCTATAATCATATAATTCACCTTCCTCCTGTATTTACAAAGAGCATTGTCTACTCAATTATGACAATGCCCTTTGCTGTAAGTCACTGCCCTTTTACTGTGCAGTTTGTGTTGTTATCCCTTTTTCTTTTTTTATTTTTTCATTTGCTTCTTCAACATTCATCTTAGAAAGAATAAACCAAATCAATACATCAAATATGAGTGGTAACCACAAATACATGAACTGCATCATATTAAGTGCTGACTGAGGTTGAACTGCATTTGTTCCTACATAGCCGCTAAGCTCTAACATCCAGCCTACAACAGCAGTTCCGATACCACCGCCAAGCTTAATTCCAAGAGATGTGCAAGAATACATTGTACCATCTACACGCTTGCCCTGTGTAAGATACGTATATTCAGAACATGAAGCGATTACCGCATTCATATCGCCCTGCCATGGTCCCTGACCTAATGCTGCAACAGCTGTAAATGCCATCATTAAAGGAATGCTTCCCATATATCCTGCTACTACAACTAATGCTCTGCCAATTACTGCAAGTAAATAACCTCTCTTATTAAGCTTGTACATACCTTTCCACTTACCCACTAATGTTGGGGTGAAGATAAGTGCAATAATAAGAGGGATGTTTACCGCCCATGCAAACTGTCCAAACAGATTTTTATTCTTTAATACCCATGTCATATAGTAAATACCTGCACCAATCATCGCACTATATAACTGCTGTAAAATGTATGTGCCACAGATCATTAAGTAGAATTTGTTCTTAACAAGCAACTTAAACGCCTGCACAAGTCCATACTTTTCTTCCTCACCGGTTGACTTTCCTTCATTTAACTCTTCCTCTGGAAGCTCTTTAACAGACAATGTAGAAATTGTGTTTGAAATCAAACCAATCACTGCATAAATAATTGCCACAAGTCTCCAGGCAGCTGCATCTCCACCACAGAAATCTACAAATCCAACTGTAATCGCCTGAATCAAAAGGCTTGTTGAAAATGCAAAGATAAAACGGTAGGAACCCATCTGCACACGTTCCTTACTGTTCTTTGTAATTAATGATGTAAGTGCAGAATATGCAATATTATTTGCTGTATAAAACACACCATTTAAAAGTGTGTATGCGATAAAGAACCATGCATACTGTGCTGTTTTTCCAAGACTGGTTGGAATTGCAAAACAGGCTATCAGCGTAATTGCACATCCTACGTATCCATATAACATCCAAGGTCTTGCTTTTCCAAGTTTGCTGTGTGTCTTATCAATCATGGATCCGAAAAAGATGTCCGTAAAACCATCAAACAACTTGGAAAATGCTATCATTGTTCCCACAATTCCGGATGCCAATCCAACTGTGTCAGTCAAATATACCATGATAAACGATGTTAAAAATGCATATACTACATTTCCTGCAATGTCACCGGAACCATACCCCACTTTGTTATACCACTTTAAATATTTCTTTTCTTCCATAAGAATCTCTCCTTTGTTAATCATATTACCCCTTCACAAACGGAACCATTTCAAACTGGAACCGGAATAATGCTTCACTAAATCGGTATGCATCCAACACAACCGGTCCGCAACTATTAGAACCAATTCCATTCATTGCATAATCAATACAAAGAACTGTGCTGTCTGATTCTGTCAGTTCATAATTATGTGCTGCTTTTTCAAGTTCTTCCTGCGTATATCTAGAAGCATTGAATGAGAACGCTTTTTCGGCTACTACTGTAAGACCAAACTGGCTATTCGCAAGTTCAACATAATCGCAATCAAAATGGCTTCCATTTTCCTGCGGCTTAATATAATCCTCATGCATATCAGAGACCTTCGAACGATATAATCCATGACTGGCAGACTGATGTTTGTCTCGGTAGCTTTCCTGCGGTCCCATTCCAAAATAACGTACCTCATCTAATTTCTTATCAAGGAACAATCTTACTCCAAACCTTGGAAGATCCGGAAATTCATCATCCTTCTTTACCGCAATGGACACGGCAATCTTACCACATTCTGTAATCTTCCATGTTAATTCAATATCCAATATCTTCTGAACCGTATCAGCAACCACTGCTAAATGTTCCATAATAAAGACACCGTGCTGGTTTTGAAGAACCTCTGTTGTATATGCTCTTGTATATGCTGCATCATAATGAGCTTTTTTCCAGTCCAGCTTAATATACATATCGTTATCTGTAGGAGCTCTCCATATATTTAATTCCATTGGGTGATTCAGATAATTTCTACCTGCAAACTGAATACTGTTAAACAATCCTGTTCTCTTATCCAGAGTGTATGAAAATTTCTTTGCCTGTATAATAATTTCAGTGTCATTTTCCTTCACTGTGATATTATCACCAATAGCTTCTTCTCTTTCTAACCACTCTAAAGCCTTACGATTTCTACCATCTTCATTGAACAGCTTTATTTCATCAAAGCCTAATACGTGCCCTTTTTCTAAAAGAGGAATTTCCTTTTTTAAACGATATATAAGCTTCAAATATGCTTTTCCCTCTGATGGTATCTGTAACTTAAGTTCTACCTTTCCATCTTCATGAGGATTTACAAATACATTGGAAAGTTTGCCTTTGCCTACCGTCAAACCATCATTAGTCATTTCATAAAAAATCTCTACATACTCCTTCAAATTATCAAAATCCATATAATTATGAAGAACAAGCTCTCCACTTTCTTGATCATAGGAAACAACTCTTACAGGACGATATACATTTTTGTATTCCAATAATCCGGTATGAGGTCTGCGATCCGGATATACCAGTCCGTCCATACAGAAATTGCTATCGTGAACTATTTCTCCATGGTCCCCACCATAATGATAAATCGTCTTTCCGTTATCTGCCTCCCCATGTGCAATAGCATGATCGCACCACTCCCAGACAAATCCTCCACACATTCTGTCATCCTTATGAATCATCTGGAAATAATCCTCAAAATCTCCGGGGCCATTTCCCATACTATGACAATATTCTACTAGTAAAAACGGCTTACTTCCGTCTTTTTCTAAATACTCTTCTATCTCTGACAATGCCGGATACATACGACTGTATAAATCTAAATCATCATAATTATATGTGATATCATAATTACGATATCTTGCACTCTCGTACTGCGTGATACGCTCCGGATCAAAGGACTTTGTCCACTTCAAGGCTTTCTCAAAATTACAACCATAAGCACTTTCATTCCCCATCGACCACATCACTATACATGGACGATTTTTGTCTCTTTCTACCATCAGTTGCACTCGATCTACAATAGCACCTTCCCACGCCGGATCATCTGCTATTTTCTCATTCCAGAGATGGAAACGATTCTGATCAGTATCTTCTTTTCGATAAAGCATAAATGGTCCGTGTGCTTCTATATCAGCTTCATCAATGACCATAAATCCATACTCATCACACATCTGATAAAAATATGGTGCATTTGGATAATGGCTGGAACGGATTGCATTAAAATTATGTTGTTTCATTAAAGTAAGATCTGTCTTAATCTGATTAACACTGGTAACAAAACCTGTTTTAGGATCCGAATCATGTCTGTTTACACCACGAAACTTTATCTTTTCTCCATTGATATAAATTACTGCATCCTTTATCGTAATTGTCCTGAATCCAATTCGATCCACAATAACCTCATCCGGTGTTGTAAAAATCACCTTATAAAGATATGGGTTTTCTGTATTCCACAATATTGGATTTACAACCGTAAATTCTATTACTCCATCCTTTACAGTTTCTCCATTAGCAACTATTGCTCCATATTTATCTTCTATCTGAATTTTTGTTTCAACCGGGTCCGTAAACTGGATATCCATTTTCACGGTTGCAATATCATTCGTCACTTGGGTTGTGATATGATAGTCCCTAATTGTTTTTTCCGGTCTCTTTAACAAATAAATATCTCGAAAAATTCCACTCATACGGAACTTATCCTGATCCTCTAAATAAGAACCATCGCACCATTTGAGCACCAAAACTGCAATTGTGTTGTCTCCATCCTTTAATACAGATGTAACATCAAATTCGCTTGTTGCATGCGACACTTGACTATATCCTACATATGCTCCATTCATCCAAACAAAAAAGCAACTATCCACTCCTTCAAAATTCAAAAACGCCTTAGGAGCTTTTTCTTCTTTCTGATATGTGAAAGTATGCACATACGCTCCACACGGAATATCCTGTGGAATATATGGTGGATCAAACGGAAATGGATATCTGATATTGGTATACTGATGACGGTCGTATCCTGCCATCTGCCACACTCCCGGAACTGCAATCTTGTCAAATTTAGAAATATTATATCCTTCCTCAAAAAATGCATCTGTTACTTCATAAATACTGTCAAAATACTTAAAATTCCATTCACCATTTAATAATTGAAATCTGTCAGAGTTTTCTCTGTTTTCAATCAAGTCATCCTTTCTTACTGATGCAGGTATATAATATGCTCTTGGTGACATTGTGTTTTCATGTAATATTTCTAAATTTTCATAGTAACGTGGCACGATCATATTGTAACCCTCCTTAAAATATGCATTATTTTTGACAAAATATTTCTGCTCGTTGCTTTATCGTTATGCCCTTTTCTTACTTTCTGACAACATAATACCCTGTCATGCAAAAAATATCTATGAACAGGAATAGACAGAATATGCACAAAATGATACAATATGACAAAGGCAATTTTTCAGATTGTATTAAGGAGGAGCACATGTATATTAATACCGGTTACTTAAATAATTCACATATGGATTTTAAAGATAAGAGTCGACCATTAGTTATTGGAAGTTGTGGCACCTATCGTCTGACGACGCACCCTAAGTTACCAACGTATCGTCCTAGAGGAAGATTAGATTATCAGATTATATATATAGCATCTGGAAAAGGGCATTTTCATTTTGATTCTCCTGATAACGAAACCATAGTTCCAGCCGGAAATATTGTACTATATCGTCCAAAAGAATTTCAGAAATATGAATACTATGGGGAAGATAAAACAGAAGTCTATTGGATTCATTTTACAGGAAGTGACGTAACAAACATCTTAAGAAAATATGGATTTCAAGATAACAAACACATTTTCCAAGTAGGTTCCTCATTGGAATATGAACGTGTCTTTAAACGAATTATAATAGAACTGCAAAGGTGCCAGATGAATTACGAAGAAATGCTCACACTACTGCTCCATCATTTATTTATCATATTTGAACGGGAACTTAAGCGTGAGCATATACTAAAAAATGAATATCTGGATAAAGAAATGGATATCGCAACAAGCTATTTTAATGAAAATTACAATCACGATATCAATATTGACGAATATGCAAGTTCAAGAGGAATGAGCGTAAGCTGGTTCATACGAAATTTCAAAAAATATACCGGACAAACACCAATGCAGTTCATTGTATCCCTTCGAATTAATAATGCACAAATACTATTAGAAACTACCGATTATTCTATCAATGAAATATCATCCATTGTAGGTTATGAAAACCAATTATATTTTAGCAGGCTGTTTCGCAAGCAAAAGGGATACGCTCCAACAGAGTATCGAAAAAAGGGGACATGGAACTAGAATATAAATCGCAACTCTCTATGTGTATTAGCCAAAATCAATAATAATTCGTTTTTGGCTAATACCTTTCCTTTATCAATAATATAATAAATAATTTCACAGCCATGTGCTTTCACTGGCAGGAAGATTGGATTTTGTCAGATAATCCTTTACCTCGATTTCCCTTTCAATTATATTCATTATCGGATAGTTCCTCCATGAAAATAGCACAACATAGAATTATCGTTTGAACTTATCAAACTCAAATACAACATCATTTTACACATAATTTTTCATTAACCATAGTGTTTCCACAACCTATACCTTTAACCATAGTGTTTCTACAACCTACCCCTATATCAAAAGTGTAGCCACAACCCTATCATTTTCAGCCTTTCGACAGGTTTCCACCGACAAGAAAAAGAAAGACCAAAAGCAGCACTCAAAAATGCTACCTTTGGTCTTAAAACCCTTTATTCGAGGAAGCAGAACTGCTTGCTTGCAAGGGCATTTCTGCGACGAGGACAATTGACTTTGTCAATTGTATAAGCCCTTTGACGGCTATCCCTATTTTATTCTTGAAATCAATACTACAGTCTCAATATGTAGCAAGTTCGTATCTCTCGCTCATTTTAGCCATTACTTTCCCACAACCAACACAAACTCTATCCATAATTGCCTCTTTCATCACTCACATAATTTACTCAATCATCTGTCTCATAAATATTTATAATTATACCACCAATGACTACTTTCCGCCACCAAAAAAAGGCGTACCACCATTTCTGATGGTACGCCCCTCACTATCTGGCTTCCTGAAACTTTCTACAAAACAACTCTGATATCCGAAAGCTCTGTTTGCAGGAATGAACACATTTCTTACACTGCTCATAGTATTCAATCTTACCATTCACATTCAGAAAATATGCCAGTACCTTTTCTCCTTATCCGTCATAAGCCTCTACCTCACCTTCCCAGTCTTAGGAACGGAAGGTGCTTTTGCATCCGGCTTTATTACGAAATCCATCTTGGGATATGCTGCCTCAAATGCCTCTGCCCCAAACTGATACTCCGTCGGTTCAGCCACAGAAGATACCGGTGCGATTGCATCCCGGATATCTGTTGCCTCCTCCGGTTTATCAATCTGTTTCTTCTCCATTCTGTCTAATTCCACATCCCTCGATAAATCCTCCACCTTATCAATGGCTGCGTCCAGATGAAGCACCATAGATTCATAGACCTTTTTCTGCCACTGCCAGGGTTTCTTCGCAACCTCTGTCTTAGAGAACTTCTTTTCCTTTTCAGAGTAATCTACCTCTTCTTTGTCAGCAAAGGTTCTGAACGTATTGGCTACCTTCTGTCCTGCTTCACGCATACCTTTTCCAAAGGAATCAATCTTGGCAATGGTGCGATTGGTATCGGCAATGCCTTCTTTGACCTTGTTTCGGATACCTACAAGTTTATCTTTTAGACCGATAAACTCAGATACCCGGTTAAGTGCTGCCTTTCCACGCATTTTGAAATCTGCCATGATTTCCCCTGCTTTACTCTTAATGCTCTCCTTTACCTCGAAGATCTGCTGTTTTATCTCTTCGCAACGCTTCTCGAGACGGTCAGCTGCTTCCGATAACGACTTCTTATGAATAGTGCTGGGGCTTGCCATGGATACAAACATGAAAGCAACTCTTTGTGAACAAACTTTAGATAATGCCTGCAGAGCTTACCCAATGCTGCGTGGAGCTATTCTTCACAGCGACAGAGGCACCCAATATACAAG
>CALWLH010000117.1 GCA_944381475.1 uncultured Lachnospiraceae bacterium
AATAGACCAAGAGAACGCCATTTATTAAATATTAATAATTTAAATTTAATCATTCGCAATTTATCAATTTTTCATAAATAGGAGGCATAATTTTTTTAATTTCTTCTAAAGTTAAATCACTTTTACATGTATTCATTTTTGTACAACAAAATACAACATTGCCTTCTATATAACCTTTTTCTGGAATAACTTTATCTAAAGAAATAGAATATCTAGATTTTCCTTTATTAACACCTCATTCCATATCACAATCTAAATAAAAACATTTATGATTTTGTTTTTCATAAATTTCTTTAAAATAATCATAAGATAATGTAAATGGAACATTTTCCCTTACTGCATGAGCTTTACAACGATTATATTTATCTTTAAACCAAGAATCAAAACTCTTATTTAAATTATCATATGTTTGCTTTTTTCTGCATGCATTACAATAAGAAAAACGATATTCTTGAGGAGTTCCTTTTCTTCCATATTGAAATTCAGTAATTGGTTTTTCTTGATGACATTTTGAACAAATTGCTGTTTTTTGATTTGGATCTACATATAAAGTTTGTTGTGTAGCAGTATTTTTATTCCTTTTTCTGCTATTACCTGAATAAAAATTAGATACTAAACCTAATTTACTTAATCAATTACTTATAGTAGATTTGTCAACACCTAAAATTTCTCCTATTTCTCGATTAGTTTTCTTTTCTGAATGTAATTTAATTAATTTTTCTTTAATTTCGTCATTTCATTTAGATTTCATAATAAAATATTTTTATAATTAAACTTATTTTTATAATACAAATATATAAAAATATTTTATATTCTCCAAATAAATATGTATTTATTCTATCATCAAATTAAAAATTACCTTCATATACTTGACAAGCTAAAAGGCCCATTTCTCTTCATTTTTTAATAACGCGATTTCGATCATCAAATATCGCTACACAATAGTAATTATCTTTGATTACTTCGTTATATAATTCTTCTTTAATGACCTCATCTGGTCTATAATCTTTCTCTTTTCTCATAAACAGTCGATATGGAATATTGATATTATCATTAATCCATTTAACTGTATCTTCTTGGCATTGTTCTGTTCCTTCTCTACCTGAGAAAAAGATTATGTCTACAGATCCACTTAATATTCTAAGCAAATCTACGAGAGGGTAATTAGGTTTATCAGAAAGTAATTTAGAATAATCAAAAGCATTTCTTCCTTGATGAATTGCAAGAGTTCCATCTAAATCCACGATTATGCACTTAGGAAGAGTTTTATCTTGTTCTCTAATATATCTAGAATCAAATTCTGCAGTTTCTCGCATGTATTGTTCTGGATAATATTGCTGATAAAATCGTCTAAGAACTTTTTCTCCAGCAGAACGTTCTCTCTTCTTGTCTCGTTCAAGAGCTTCTTTAAATGGAATATAGAATTTTTTGAATTCAGTAGAAGAATTGGTTTCTTTTGCTAATTTATTCCATTTATCAATAGTTTTAGGATTAAGATTAGTTGCGTCAATAATTACATTATAACCTCTTTTGATAGCAGCTTTTATAGAAAACTCTTCAAGATCAGATATATAATCTTCTTGAGATGGAATCCAATAATCGCCTCTACCTTCTCTCAAACTATCTCTATTAACTATAACCCAGTCTTGTTTTCCTTTGATAAACTCTCGTGCATAGGTACTTTTTCCACTAGCTGGAGGGCCCTGAAGCACTAATATCTTACTCATCTTGTTTTACTGATTTAATATAATATTCATATCGTCCTCTATTCTTTTCATAAAACTGATTTCAAATCTGATTTATAAAAACAATCCGTCCATCGACATCAGAATTAACAATATCTTGATAGTATTTATTTGCTTCTTTAAAATCAGTAATTTTATGAAAATCAATTATTTGCTGTGTAAATAAGATATCTTTGATAAAATACCAAACTATTTTTGGATTAGTAATATAATTAATAATTGCTGATTTTCTAATCATTAAATCTTTAATTAGTTTAATTAAATCTGTTTTAAGAATTAATTTTACATATTCTTTTTTAATGAATTTTTTATTTAAACAAGCACATTCCCAAGCTGGTATTTTATTATCAAGAACCATTTTAAACCAATTCTGAATAAAAACAAATATAAAATCAGAATTTTCGTATTTAATATTTTTACGATCGTTTATATAACCAGAATTATATTCATAAGAAAAATATTCTTCTGGAAGTTCATATTCAGAATCAATTATAACTAAATAGTCAACATCACTATCTTTTGTATTCAATCCATAAATAGAAGATCCTCTTTGGTATATATAATACACTTTAGGATCTTCTATTAAATGTTGAAGAAATTTATTAGTTTCCATTATCTTCAGCTACCTTTTCTTGAGCTGCTTCAAACTTTTGTTCTGTTGTTTTAGGTTCTGCATGATTTTTAATCCATTCTTTAATCCTAGACATATTTGAAACTTGATAATTTTGAAATATTTGATAAATGAGATGATCTACTTCATTTACTTCAACAGGATTAAAATCAATTGGATAATCAACGTCATTTACACACATTACATAAGCTCGCTTTGTATGTGTATCCTTATCTTTTGGAAATAACTCATAAAAGTTATCTACTGTAAATGGCAATTTAAGAGACATTTCTATTTTTGCAGACTCTTTAATATCAAACCATTTAATATCTATATAATCGTATTTGTTATTGTTTTGCTTATCAAATCTATAAGCTATACGACCTTCGTGTATATCATATGGAATACACTTTGTAAGTACATCAATAAATAACTGTTTCATATTATTTTTTATTAATTATTATCCTCAATATTATCTTCTCCTGCATCTAACTGTTGCTGCTCTTTATTTAAGAATGCAAACGCTTTAAGTTTTACTGCTGCAGGAATCATATCTTCTTTTTTAATTACTATTCCTTCATGAGGAACTTTATTATTACAATCTGGAGAGTTTAATTCCATATAGAAGTTTTTATCATTAGCAAGTCTATCTATAAAATTTTCCTGCCAATGTTCCTGCTCATTAAGATCCTTATACAAATCTTTAGCATATCCATAATATAATTCTTCTACTGGAATTAAACCATTAGTTTTACACCATTGCTGAACTTCTCGTGCAGAAAATTCATGAACTTGTCCATCAACATTAGTTAAAGTAAGTCTATAAATTCTTACTTTAAAATTAATTTCTGGTTTATAATCATTTTCTGATTTTGGAGGAATACATCCATAATCATAATTTTTCTGAATATAACCTCCGTTTG
>CALWLH010000118.1 GCA_944381475.1 uncultured Lachnospiraceae bacterium
CAAAAAATACGCTGGCACTCATGATTTACCGTGTACCTTAAAAGCATTTTCACCACGTGTTGATAAGGAGAAAAATTCACCCAAATTTTTAACAATATACTTTTTTAAATATCCAGCTTGTAAAAGCTTTTCAGTAACATTCTCATAAATCTTTGCATCCACATTCTTTTTTATGGTAATTCCTTCAATCGTATATCCACCGTTCCTCACGGCTTCTACAAGACAGGCTATTTTTTCTTTTGAATATTGCTTTGTAATATCACTCTTAAATTCTTTTACACCAAATCCCTTTTTTGATTTTTCGGTTTCTTGTACAGCTAAAATATGATTGCTTTCTTTTGTATAGAGATCTTCTAATTTCTTATCCGTCAGAAGTTCATCAGCTGACAATTTCTGTGAATCATCCTCTACATCTCCATTCGTTGCAACATCTTCATTTTCGCCTTTTTCAGTATCAGAATAAAATTCTTGCTGGTCTTGTCCAACGGTTTCTTTTTCATTCGGAACACCTGATGATACACTTATAGTTTCATCTCGGGAAAACAATGTCGAAAACTGAATGCCAGTTACGATTTCCTCCTCGAAATGTGCAGCCAATCGATATACCAAAGAAAATTTTTTCTTTATGTCTTCTTCTGAATAGGCTTCCTGTAATAATATATACGGTTCTGCAATTTTTGTATCAATATTATCAAAATCTAAACCAGCTAATTTCTCTTTCCGCTTCTGAAGAACACATTCTGCTGCTTCATCTTTCGAATGTATAGATAGGAAAAATTTAATCGCACTAATCTGCTTATTATTTTCTTCCAAAATCCGACGTGATTCCTCAAATTCGCTCTCAAGAACTATATATTTTTCACTCGGCTTATGATTGTTTAACTTCTGATATTTCTCATTAAATTCGACCTGTTTTTTGTTGATCTGATCCAAGCAATCTCTGATTTCATTACTTAATACAGTTGGAATAAATGCCTCGGCATCAAGTACTTCCTTCAGACATACAATCCCTTTATCTAAATTTTTAGCTATAGTTCTCATGCTTTGAAGCATTTGTTGCAGTTCCGCAATAACTTCTAGTTTAGACAAATCTTCACCCTCTTTTCTTATGTATTTTTTATCTCTTGATTTTATTTTTTATAAAAATACTTCTTACTCGAACAGTTTTATCAATATACTGAAAATCCCGTACAAATCTGATATCATCTTCCCATTTTGAAATAGCATCTCTCATGTTAGTTCTTCCTTCCCGTGTGGAAATCTGCCATTCTAAATGGTTGATAATTTCATAACTGGTCATTATGTGATTTTCCATTACAAAAGATAAAATCCGCTGTCTCTCCCCTTTTGATAAATTTTCATTCTTATTTACGTTATACCCGTATATCCGAAGAACAGATTTTTCCGCCCAAGAGTTGAATGTCAATCCACTTCTTATCAGTTCATCGAATTCAACAACTTTACAACACAATTTACCATGTGCTTTAAGACGTAGATACTCACGTTCTAAAATGTAATATTTGTTACATTCTGGGCAAAAGGCAGCATCAATTTCCATTTCCTTTATAGATTGATGAGTCATAACACTCACTAATGCTTTAATCCGTATCAATTTATGATCCCGATTAGTGCAACTATAATTCGTAGTTCTAACTAAAAAATCTGCAACTCCTATTATAGAAATTTCTTGTTTTTTTTCACTCTCAACAGGGGTTATTCCTGTAATCATTCTCTTTAGCTCAGTTTCATTACCAATATCTACACAAAAATAAGTCATGCGATTCTCTATCTGTACTTGTAATAATCCTGTAGCACTCTTATAAGATGGGTTATAAATAAATACCTCCTCACCAAGCATTGCCCTATAAATGAGGCCTTCTTGTTGCCATAAAATAGTTTTAGTATCTGTCATATCAATCACATATCTTTTTAAACCCCTGTATGATATTCTATTAATGTCTTCAATAAGATACTGATATCTCTTATTTTGAAAACAATATCCATCTATCGACTCGCGCAATTGCACAGTATTAACCTGCATTGTATCAGTAAACGCAATATCCTTGTAAAGAAGGTAGCATCTGATTTCTTTAGCTGATAGCGTTACATCTGACAAATCGGCTTTTTTCACCAGTACCAAGGTCTCATCTGCATTTCTCGGAACCTGAACTTGAATAGTTATTGCATGTGCATCTTCATTTATTTCACCTGTTATTCCCCAATTATTTTTAGGTATATACTTCATCCATGCAATAAATGTTTGAGCAATTTCTTCATTTGTTTTTGCCAAAAAATCAGACGAACATTGTAATGCCTGACCTATCTGTGCAAGATTTTTTCTATTAAAACTACTTTTCTTCAAATCACTCAAATAAACTTTTTGTTTTTCTAATGAATACAGTAACTCTTCAATTGAATCATTATTACTAATGCAACTACTATAAATTGCTAATCCAATATTGTTATCATTTTGAATAATTGCTTCAATGTCTTTCCTATGTACATGTGATAGATCCAGACTCAACTCCTCACACATTTTAATGACATTCGTATAATAGTTCTCTATGCCTACCGCATCAACTACATATAATATTTCTTCAATATTTTCAGGATAATATCTCAAAAGCTTCTTTGCCGTTATATGCATTACTGATAAATCTGATGTAGTCAAAATAATAGAAATCCAATCTCTATAAACTCTTTCAGAATGCATTGATAACATTTTATCTTCCAGATACTTTGTTCTTGAAATCGGATTATCATAAATACTTGTCATTATATCGAGGCAATCTTCATCTTCCAAACACATCAAAAAATTTACAACATATTGCGGACATCCTGTTTTATCACCGTTTTGGTCTAAATACTCTCTATTTCGTAAACTATTCAGATATTCGTTGAGCATAAATTGATTATCTTCGTTTAAATCAATATGATTTATTAACTTCCATACAATAACAACTGGCTCTGTAAATTCAGACAATTTTTCTTCTTCTATTCCAAGAATATTTTTTATTAGTAATTTATGAATTTTTGCAAGATCAGAATACTTGTTTATATATTCCGTCCCTTTTTTAGTATTCAGGTCGATATAACATTTAAATTTTTCGCATTCTGTTTCCTCTTCATTATCAAATACACGCATTACCTGATTCTGTATTCCTGGTATTCGTAACACGTCAGGTTCTTTTGAAAGAAAGGATAAAAAATTATGCTGACAGTTCCCTGTTAATATTTGTTCTGTTATGGCTTCTTTAAATAATGATTTATATTTCGATCCATTCACAGAATTTAGTATTTCCGTTGGATATGGTATCACTTTTCCAAGGAGTTCTACTGCAACTTGACAAGTTCTTTTATTATCCCAATCAATATTTCGTATATTTTTTCTAAATGAAATGCTGTCTCCCGATATTTCTCTTTCTTCGATAAGATCCTCCAGAAAAATATCCGGTCTTTTTCTCAAACCAAGAACAATCAACTTATGCCATCTTTTCAAATCTCTTTTTTTGTACAAAGGCATCAATTCTTCAATATATGGAAGAAGATCAACTCTCGTTTTATTTAATGGCTCTTTCGCTAATCCGGAATATTTTTTATTATCATCCAAATATACTTCTAGTAGTTGCTTTATATCTTCCGGTTCGCCTCTTTTGCTTTTATTGATTAAATCTCCACGAACGTTATTTGTTCCTACTGACTTTTGTTTTTTGTACCCCATATCTTATATTACCAATATAATATTGGTTAGTGCACCCTTCTCTGAGATTTAGTGTATAAATACCTACTTTGAATTATAGCCTAAATGATTGATACTTTCAATAGCAGGGATAGGGGTAGTAGGGAATGATAGCTTCGTTTTCTTTTCCATTTTTAAGATTTTGAAGGTTCACAAATTCGCAAGCAGGGCATTCCTGTCCAGGAATG
>CALWLH010000119.1 GCA_944381475.1 uncultured Lachnospiraceae bacterium
ACGGTATTCAGTTACATTGTGACAATTTTCGCACTGGCTGCCAGACGGGGGTGGTTGGGTGGCCGGGCTTTTTTTGACGATAGTGCAAATATCGTCTGAATTTGTCGGCGGTCAGTGTGCTTCATGGCGGCTCCCTCTTAAAGCCGCCGTGTCAGCACATGGGCATCACTCCTTTGTTGAGGGCATAAGGAACGGCGGCCTTGATTGTATCAAAACCGCCGCAGAGATATGATTTTGGACATGATAAAAGTTCTACCCAACAGCGGTTTTTTCTTTTCTGCCGCTGGGCAGTTTGATTATTGTTCATTCAGTTTTAATGGTTTCAAAATAGCTGTTCTTATACTTAAGGTTTAGCCTTTTTTAACTACTCGTTGTCAAGAGATTGTAGATAGACTATGATGGCAAACATACCATCTTTATAATCTGACCGAACACTACCTCCTTGTTTTAATATCAGTTGTTTCGCAATATACAGTCCAAGCCCAGCATGACCAGATATTCGCTCTGTACTTGCCCTATAAAAACGATCAAATATTTTTTCGCGTTCCTGATCACTGATAAAATGTGAGCTATTTCTTACTATCAGCTCTGCCCCTTCGCCTTTCATTTTCAAGCAAACTTCTATCTGCCCAGTTGAATAGCTAATTGCGTTTGCAATTAGGTTCTGGATAATTCGTTCTATTGCAAGCTCGTTACCAAGTATCATTACTGGATGTTCTGGCAACTCAATAAGAGGCGTAATGGAGTGATTTTCAAACTCACAGTAAGAAGCAAGCAGTTCATCTCTGATAATTTTATTCAAGTCCAATGAAATGAGCTGTATTTGGCAAGCATCACTATCGATATAGGACATTTCAAAAAAATTATCAACCAAGCTCTGTAGGGACATCGCCTTTTGCAAGGCAATATCTATATATAAAGATTTTTGCAGAAAATCCTTTTCTTCTTTACTCAGTGACAAATAGCCTATCATAGCTGTAAGCGGGGTACGAAGATCATGGCTAATATTTGCGATATCATCCCGGATGGCTCTTTCTCTTTGAACTTCGTTTATACGCATTTTTTCCTGAAGATAAATACTACGGTTAATATTTGCAGCCATACTTTCAAGAAAAGGATCGCTTAATGATACATCCAGTATTTTATGTGTACGTTCAGAAATAAAATCATCCAATTGTTTGGTAATTCTGTGAATTTGAACATATAGACCAACGAGCTTTAATATGAGAAAAGCCGTTGCTAGGCTCAATATGATTTCTATGAAAATGTCTGATCTCATCTTATTTCCCGCTTTGCTTCGAATAGGAATAAAACACATTCGGAGAGCAATATGGTTACGATGCTGACAATAAGAATTTTAGCTAAATCCATATGGCAAGCTCCCAATTTTAACCAGTAGGGCATTGGCGTCCAGTTTAAGATGATAGAAGTAAATACCGAAGGATTCTGCTTTGTATTAGATGCAGCAACAATAAGAGAAATTGCCGTCTCCAAAAAACCAAAAGTAACAAAGGCAATTTCGCTGCTCGTAAGTGCGCAGACGACCCTGCCAACAGATAAAAAACATTGTATCATCAGTGCATTTTGCATCCAATAGAGTATTGATGTTGAAATAAATTCCACTGTGAGACAACTAAACATAGTGCCCGCCACGCAAAAAGTGACGGCACTCAACAAAAAATACCAACCCTGCACCCATACAGTCTGTCCAAAATAATCAGCTATTTCATAATGTATTCGGTTTTTTCCATGCGATATAGCCATTCGCCATGCGCCACCGTTGGCATCTCGACGATAAGTAAAAGCTAACTGAACAGTCACAGCAATCCAGGCAAACAAGTTAAACGACTGAGCCGTAGCCATTGCAACAGTGTCAGCATTCACACCTTCCATTGAACCAGCCGGGAAAAAACCAATCCGTATTCCAGCTGGGGTTACAACATCTACAATGCGGCCTGCATTAAAAAGCAAGGAAAAACACAAACATAGCACACTGAAAATGAGAAAAAAACATGGCAAGAAAGAATGTCGTATTTTATAAATAGTTGCTCGAAATATATTAATCATCACTTCATCTCCCTGTGTTTTAGAAGTATAACCGTTCCCATCGCAGCACCACAAAACAGCAGAATAGAATATATTAGTGCTTCCCAGATAATTCCATCAATTAGTCGAAGAGATGCCAGATTGGCCCAATAATACGTTGGCAGTATTTTTATGACTAAAGGTGTTTGTACGCCTGTGGCTTGTATTTCCGCAAAGCTCGTTCCATACAAAATTGCCCCGATGAGCGGAATTAAGCATAAGATCAATTCTACAGCGATACGACTCCGAAGTAACGTCAACATAAAGACCGAAAATTCTAGGAATGCCAGCAATACTACACTGTTAAGCAATGCAATACCAACTGTTTGCAACACTTCGCTCGTCGTCAGCGGATAATTCAGTTGCCCAGCCATCAAAAACAAACAAAGCAACGTAAAAATAAGCTGTAATATAGTTGTTACGATGCATATTGCAAACATTTTTGCAATATAGAGTGTTTCAGTCTTTCCTCCCTCGCATATATATAACGATAGAGTTCGATTTTTTGTCTCACTGCTAAATGTGGATATGCAAAGATTTAGTCCAATCAGCCAACTAAAAATTATAAAGCTGTGCGCAGAACGCAGAACACTGATTTGTATTGGAATATTAATCCCATCAGCAATTCCCTTAAAAAAGCCAATACTTTCGGACGGAACGGATAAGTTGCCAGCTACCATCATAAAAACAGAGCCACTTGCAAAAAAAATAAGCAACAAAAACAAATACCCAATTAAGGAGACGTATGTGGTACGTGAATGAAGTAGTTTGTACAGTTCTACTTTTATTTGCTTACCCATGTCAGGACCTCCTAATGAGAGAAGTAAAGTACCCCTCTAAATCTTCGCCGCTGGGTGCCACCTTTTTTATCTTGATATCTGCATCAGCCAGCACTTTCAAAACCACTTCGGGTTGGTCTAGATAGGCATATAGCCGAATTTCCTGGTTGGTCACTTCATAATGAACGGTCTTTAACTGCTGTTCAATCACTGCACTTGCCTTTGCGGTATCAGCTACTTGAATAGAAAGATACTTTTTGCATTTCTCGTTTAGTTCGTCCTTGGTAATTTGTTCCAAAAATTTCCCCTTATGTAAAATGCCATAATCAGTCGCAAGCTGGTACATTTCGCTGAGGATATGGCTAGATATCAAGATGGTCATATTCTTTTCTTGATTCAGGTGAAGCAGCAATTCACGCAGTTCCACAATTCCCATTGGGTCAAGTCCATTGGTTGGCTCGTCGAGCACCAGAAATTCAGGTTTACTAAGAAGTGCAATCGCCAGCGCAAGTCGTTGTCTCATTCCAAGAGAGAAATTTTTAGCTTTTTTGTGGCCTGTATTTTCTAAACCTACCAACGTCAAAGTCTCTTGGATGCAGTCTTTTCCCGGAATTCCTCTTTGTAAGCGATGGACTTCTAAGTTTTGTTCCGCAGTCATATCCGGATAGAGTGCAGGGCTTTCAACCAAACACCCCATTCTTTTCCTTTGCTTGACCTGGCCAGCTTTGGTATCGTCTCCGAACAAATAGATTTTGCCTTGAGTTGGATATGCAAGGCCACACAGGATACGGATTAGAGTTGTTTTTCCAGCACCGTTCTCACCAATCAAGCCGTATATTGCTCCCTGCTGAATGGAAAGGTTGACATCATCAAGCGCAGCATGTGCCCCATATTTCTTTACAACGTGTTCCATTTGAAAAATCATCGTTCTTCCTCCCTTTTATTTGATTTTGTACCCAATGCCCCAAACAGTTTCGATATATTCTTTTCCAGTTTCTTCTTTTAGCTTTTTCCGAAGATTGCTGATATGCACTCCCAAAGTATTATCGTCGTATGCGTAGAGTTCATTCCAAACACTTTCATACAAATTGGCCTTAGAAAATACTTTGGCTGGATATGTGCATAACAGACTAAGGATCGAAAACTCCTTCGCAGTCAAAGTGACTTCGTGACCTCGAATGAAAACCTTCTTGGTGCTCTCGTCAATCACAATATCATCATAAACAATTTGGTCAGAGACTGAATGATACCGTCGTAGTGCGGCAACAATTCTGGCAACGACTTCCTGTGGTTCAAAAGGCTTTTGAATATAGTCATCTGCCCCAAATTGCAACATAGAAATTTTTGTTTCTAAACTATTTTTTGCCGAGATAATGATGACTGGAATTTGATTAACTTGGCGAATTTGCGTAAGTAATTCCTCTCCCTGTATTCCTGGCAACATTAAATCCAAAAGAATAACATCATAATGGTTAGATGCCAGTTCATAAAGCACCTCGTCTCCTGATGTCAAAAGTAAAGCATCAAACGTAGCCGAAGTTACAATGTTTTTGAGCAAGGAACCGATTTCGGGGTCATCCTCTACAATCATGATTTTGCTCATTAAATCACTTGCCTTCCTTAACTTTCTAGTTAGACTTAGTATATCATTATTGTATAGTGAAAGTTTAAAGAAACACTTAAGAAGAAAAATATATGGTGTAGAAGAGACAAATCTAAGAACACAAAAGCCAAAGCCGGGGAAAGACACCTTCCAGTGTTATGCCCCGACTTCTGCTATATCGCAAAGTTATGTGTAGATCAACTCTTCTAATAATGTTTCCTCCACCTGCGCTTTCAGCGTGTTCATCAGCCCCACCCAGCGCATGGGGTCACGGGCTTTCAGTTCCTCTGTGACGCCCGCCGCCTCCATCATGCGGGGCAGCATAGCGTCCATCCGTTCCCGCGCCGTCCGGTCAATCTCCAACAGGTGCGGGTACAGCTTTTCACTCAAAATCAAGCTGCTGTAAAGGCCGGGCCTGTGTTCCTTCAGGTAGCGTTGCCGTATACGGCCATACTTGCCGATGGGGGCCTCCGGCTGCTCGGACAGCTTCAGGTCGGGGATGTAGTAACCTCCACAACGGGTATAGGTCAGTTTTTTCATGGTGCTTCTCCTTTTCGTGGTGGTTTATCAGAGGACAGTGCTGGCCGGTAAAGCAGCCCTGCGCGGTTCCTGATGGGGTAACTGGCTGAC
>CALWLH010000120.1 GCA_944381475.1 uncultured Lachnospiraceae bacterium
GTGCTGCCGGTCAGTTATGAAATTCTTTCTGATTTCACCACGCCCATTGAAGCAATGAAGATACTGAAAAACGTGTCCACTCATTGCTATATGCTGGAATCCGCACTGGCAAACGAGACCTGGGGACGCTACACTTTTCTGGGTTTTGATCCAAAGCTAGAGATCACCTGTATTGACGGCGAAATGCAAGCTGGTAATTTCAAGGTGAGGACGGATAACCCGTCCCACTATCTCCGCCAGATCCTTGCGGATTACAAAAGTCCCCGCTTCGATTATCTTCCTTCCTTCACAGGCGGTCTCGTTGGCTACTTCTCCTATGATTATCTGGGATACAGCGAGCCCACTGTCAAATGCGATGTGGAGGATACCGAGGCTTTTAAGGATGTTGACCTGATGCTCTTTGACAAAGTCATCGCCTTCGATCATCTCCGTCAGAAGATTATCCTCATCGTAAATATGCCGCTGGATGAACCGGAAACCGGGTACAACAAAGCAGTTATGGAATTGAAACAGCTCGCAGAGCTTTTAAAACACGGCGAAAAGAAAAATGAACCGGGGGGGAAGCTGCTTGGCGAAGTTACGCCGTTGTTTGACAAAGAGCAATTCTGCAGCATGGTGGAGAAGGCAAAGCACCATATCCGTGAGGGAGATATTTTCCAGATTGTGCTTTCCAACCGTCTGAGCGCTCCCTTTGAAGGAAGTCTCCTAAATACCTACCGTGTGCTTCGCGCCATCAATCCCTCGCCATATATGTTCTATTTCTCGGGAACGGACGTAGAGGTTGCAGGCGCATCTCCCGAAACCTTGGTTAAGCTGGAAAACGGCGTGCTGCATACCTTCCCGCTTGCCGGAACAAGACCCAGGGGCAGGAATGATGAGGAAGACAAGGCCCTTGAAGCCGATCTGCTTGCGGACGAAAAGGAGCTTGCAGAGCACAATATGCTGGTAGATTTAGGTCGAAATGACCTGGGTAAAATCAGCAAATTCGGTACTGTGCAGGTGGAAAAGCTCCATTCTATCGAACGCTTCTCCCATGTTATGCACATCGGATCGACGGTGCGCGGCGAGATTAGCGACGGTCACGATGCCCTGGATGCCATTGAAGCGGTGTTGCCCGCAGGAACACTTTCCGGCGCGCCGAAGATCAGAGCCTGCCAGCTGATCGGCGAGCTTGAAAACAACAAGCGCGGCATATACGGCGGCGCCATCGGATATATCGACTTCACCGGAAATATGGATACCTGCATCGCTATTCGCATTGCCTATAAGAAAAACGGCAAGGTGTTTGTGCGAAGCGGAGCCGGGATCGTGGCGGACTCCGTTCCCGAAAAGGAATTTGAAGAATGCCTGAACAAAGCTAAAGCTTCACTCAGAGCATTGGAGCTTGCACAGGAGACAGAAGTTTAGAAGTAACCCCCCAAATCTACCATGATGACGCAGCGCGTGCGTCAGAAAGAGGTAATGATGATCCTTTTAATTGATAACTACGACAGTTTTTCCTATAATCTCTATCAGCTCATCGGCGAAATAAATTCGGATATCAAGGTTATCCGCAACGATGAGATGACGGTTGATGAAATAAAGAAGCTCCATCCCGACCGCATTATTCTTTCCCCCGGTCCGGGCAGACCTGAAGATGCAGGCGTAATAGTTGAAGCTGCAAAAACACTCGGGAGGGACATTCCCATCCTCGGGGTTTGCCTCGGTCATCAGGCCATCTGCGCGGCATTCGGCGCAACCGTGACCTATGCAAAGAAATTGATGCACGGCAAACAGTCGAATGTCCGATTTGACACCGATTGCCCGTTATTCAAGGGTTGTCCCGAGATTGCGCCTGTGGCGCGCTACCATTCCCTTGCGGCAGACGCCGGCACGATTCCCGATTGTCTAAAAATCACCGCTCTTACCACGGAGGGGGAGGTCATGGCGGTACAGCACAAGGCGTATCCCGTCTACGGCGTACAATTCCACCCTGAATCCATTATGACACCGGATGGAAAGCAAATGCTTAAAAATTTTATAAAGGAGATATAAGTCATGATCAAAGAAGCCATTGAAAAGATTGTAAACAAGGAAGACCTCACCTATGATGAGGCGTACACCGTCATGAATGAAATTATGAGCGGCGAGACCACCCCAACGCAGAACGCCGCTTTTCTTGCCGCGCTATCTACCAAAAGCGCCAAAGCCGAAACAACAGATGAAATTGCCGGCTGTGCGGCTGCCATGAGAGCTCACGCTACCAAGGTGGAGACAGGAATGGAGCTGTTTGAAATTGTCGGAACAGGCGGTGACAACGCTCACAGCTTCAATATTTCCACCACCTCCGCTCTTGTGGCCGCGGCGGGCGGCATGAAGGTGGCAAAGCACGGAAATCGCGCGGCATCCTCCCAGTGCGGAACAGCCGATTGTCTGGAAGCCCTCGGCGTAAACATTCAGCAAAGCCCCGCAAAATGTATGGAGCTTCTGAACAAGGTGGGTATGTGCTTCTTCTTCGCGCAGAAATACCACACCTCTATGAAATATGTAGGCGCCATCCGCAAGGAGCTTGGTTTCCGCACAGTGTTCAACATCCTGGGTCCCCTGACGAACCCCGGCACACCGTCTATGCAGCTTCTCGGCGTATATGACGACTATCTCGTAGAGCCACTGGCACAGGTACTGATCAATCTGGGAGTCAAGCGCGGCATGGTGGTATACGGTCAGGATAAGCTGGATGAGATTTCTATGAGCGCGCCGACGACCATATGCGAAATCAAGGACGGCTGGCTCAAGCCCTCCGTGATCACGCCGGAGGACTTCGGTTTTGAACGCTGTACCAAAGAAGACCTGAAGGGCGGCACCCCCGAAGAAAACGCCAAAATCACCCTTGCTATCCTAAAAGGTGAAAAAGGTCATAAGAGAAATGCCGTTCTTATGAACGCAGGGGCAGCGCTCTATATCGGAGGTAAGGCGGACAGCCTGAAAGACGGTATCGCTCTTGGGGCAGAAATTATTGATTCCGGTAAGGCCCTTGAAACGCTGAACAAGCTTATCGAAATCAGCAGCCGTCCGGAGGTGGAGGTATGACGATTCTTGACCAGCTTGCCGACTACGCCCGTGAGCGCACCCAGCAGGCAAAGGGGAAAATACCCCTTGAGGAATTGCGGCGCCAAGCGCTATCGCTCCCGAAAGGAACCTACGCTTTTGAACATGCGCTAAGAACGCCGGGTATCTCCTTTATCTGTGAGTGCAAGAAGGCCTCTCCCTCCAAGGGTCTCATTGCTCCCGATTTTCCGTATCTGCAAATCGCTAAAGATTACGAGGCGGCAGGCGCAGACTGCATTTCCGTATTAACCGAACCGAAGTGGTTTCTCGGCAGCGATGAATATCTGAAGGAGATTGCAGGCTCTGTTTCCATCCCCTGTCTGCGCAAGGACTTTACGGTGGATCAATATATGATCTATGAGGCAAAAGTGCTGGGCGCTTCGGCAGTCCTGCTTATCTGTTCTATCCTAAGCGGGGAACAGATCCAAGCATATATCAGCATTTGCGATGAGCTGGGACTATCTGCGCTGGTAGAAGCACACGATGAACGCGAGGTACAAACCGCACTCAACGCAGGAGCGCGCGTCATCGGCGTCAACAATCGCAGCCTCAAGGATTTTTCCGTAGATACAGATAACAGCCGCAGACTCAGAGAGCTGATCCCCCGGGATGTGTTGTTCGTTTCCGAAAGTGGCGTGGGCAGCGCCGAGGATGTGGCAAAGCTTCGAGAAATCGGTGCCGACGGGGTGCTGATCGGTGAAGCCCTGATGCGGGCAGCCGACAAGAAAGCCAGGCTGGGCGAACTGCGGGGTGCGTCATGACAAGAATTAAGCTCTGCGGTCTTTCCCGGCCCTGCGATATAGAGGCTGCAAATGAATTGAAGCCCGAATATATCGGCTTCGTGTTTGCCCGAAAAAGCAGGCGGTATGTAACGTATGAAAAAGCAAAAGAACTGAAAGAATTGCTTGCCCCCAACATTCAAGCGGTGGGTGTGTTTGTAAATGAGAATCCAAGAATCATTGCCGATTATTTAAATAGAGGTATGATTGACATTGCTCAGCTTCACGGCGATGAAAATGAGGAATACATCGGGCAGCTGCGACGGCTCACTGATAAACCGATTATCAAGGCTTTTCGCATTGAAGCTGGGAGCGATATTGATCGCGCTGAGCAAAGCACAGCAGATTATATACTGCTTGACTCCGGCGCAGGTACGGGAAGGGTTTTTGATTGGAGGCTGATACAAAACATTAAAAGACCCTATTTCCTCGCGGGAGGACTTGAACCCGGTAATGTGCGTGAAGCCATCCAAGCGCTATACCCATTTGCGGTGGATGTTAGCTCCGGTATCGAAACGGATGGACAAAAAAATAAAATAAAAATGGCGGCGTTTGTAGCCGCTGCCAGAAAGGAAGATTAACGATGACAAATCCAAAAGGACGCTTTGGTATTTATGGCGGTCAGTATATTCCAGAAACGCTGATGAATGCGGTTATTGAACTGGAAGAAGCGTATAATCACTATAAAAACGATCCCGAATTTAACAGAGAGCTTGCGGAGCTTTTTAATGAATATGCCGGCAGACCCTCCAGGCTATACTTTGCCGAGAAAATGACACGGGATCTGGGCGGCGCGAAAATTTACCTCAAACGCGAAGACCTCAACCACACAGGAGCACATAAGATTAACAATGTGCTGGGTCAAGCGCTGCTGGCAAAAAAGATGGGTAAAACGCGTTTAATTGCCGAGACAGGGGCCGGTCAGCACGGAGTTGCCACAGCCACCGCTGCCGCTTTGATGGGGATGGAATGCGTGGTCTTTATGGGCGAAGAGGATACCATTCGTCAAGCCCTCAATGTGTACCGTATGCGTCTGCTGGGCGCAAAAGTCATCCCTGTAAAAACCGGCACAGCAACCCTCAAGGATGCCGTTTCGGAAGCTATGCGGGAGTGGACGTCACGGATCAGCGATACCCACTATTGCCTGGGTTCGGTTATGGGCCCCCACCCGTTCCCCACAATCGTCCGTGATTTTCAGGCGGTTATTTCTAAGGAGATCAAGGAGCAGATCCTTGAAAAAGAAGGCCGGCTGCCGGATGCGGTCATCGCTTGTGTAGGCGGCGGCTCCAATGCTATCGGCAGCTTCTATAACTTTATCCAGGACGAGGGTGTTCGGCTGATTGGCTGCGAAGCGGCAGGCAGAGGCATTGATACCTTTGAGACCGCCGCTACTGTCAGCACCGGCAGAGTCGGTATCTTCCACGGAATGAAGTCTTATTTTTGTCAGAATAAAGACGGCCAGATCGCTCCCGTTTATTCTATCTCCGCTGGTCTTGACTATCCCGGCATTGGTCCCGAACACGCATATCTCCATGACATCGGCAGAGCCGAGTATGTTCCCGTCACAGATGACGAGGCGGTATGCGCCTTTGAATATCTGGCAAAGACAGAGGGTATCATCCCCGCCATCGAATCGGCTCACGCCGTTGCGCACGGGATGAAGCTGGCACCAACAATGGGTAAAGATCAAATCATCGTTATCACTATATCCGGCAGAGGCGACAAGGACTGCGCCGCCATTGCCCGTTACAGAGGGGAGGATATTCATGAGTAACATCAAAAAAGCATTTGAAAACGGGAAGGCCTTCATTGCTTTCATCACCTGCGGCGATCCTGATCTGGAAACCACCGCCGCCGCTGTCTGTGCCGCAGTAGAAAACGGAGCGGATCTGATTGAGCTTGGTATTCCCTTTTCCGATCCCACCGCCGAAGGCCCCGTTATACAGGGAGCAAATTTCAGAGCTCTGAAGGGCGGTATTACCACCGATCAAATTTTCGCCTTTGTCAAAGAACTGCGCCGGGATGTAAAGGTTCCGATGGTCTTTATGACCTATGCGAATGTTGTGTTCTCTTATGGCGCGGAGCATTTCATCTCCACCTGCAGGGATATTGGCATTGACGGACTGATCCTGCCCGATCTTCCCTTTGAGGAAAAAGAAGAATTCCTGCCCCTCTGCCGCAAGTACGGCGTGGATTTAGTGTCACTGATTGCCCCCACATCAGAAAACCGTATTTCCATGATTGCAAAAGAAGCGGAAGGGTTCTTATATATCGTTTCCAGTCTCGGTGTAACGGGTACGAGAAGCGAGATCAAGATAGACCTTGCCTCCATCCTTCAGGTGGTACGGCAAAATACCGATATACCCTGTGCCATTGGTTTTGGTATCTCTACACCGGAGCAGGCAAGGAATATGGCGAATATCTCCGACGGTGTTATCGTGGGTTCAGCTATTGTAAAGCTGCTTGAAAAGCATGGCAGAGAGGCGCCGAAGTACGTAGGCGCGTATGTAAAATCCATGAAGGACGCTATGAGATAAAGCAGAAACCGCTGCAATTCTCATCCCTGTATAGGCTGGAATTTGCAGCGGTTTTGTATTTTCAGGTTAACCGGCTCTGGCCGCTTTAATCCATATATGCCCTTCAGATCACCCTGGGGCCGTCCCCGATGCGCACCACGTAGAAATCCGCAGCGTACCCGATCTTCTCCTTATACGCATCCCCCACGTTCTTGATAAAGCTGTCAACAGCCTCGTCCCTCACGATGGAAACGGTACAGCCTCCAAAACCAGCTCCGGTCATACGGGAGCCAATGACGCCCTCCTGCTCCCAGGCGGTTTCCACCAGAGTGTCCAGCTCGACCCCCGTCACCTCATAGTCATCCCGCAGGGACACATGGGAAGCATTCATCAGCTGTCCGAAGGTCTGGATATCCCCGGCCTTCAGAGCAGCCACCGCCTTGATGGTTCTCTGGTTCTCATATACCGCATGCTTTGCCCGAACAGCGCATACCGGATCCTTGATGGCGCTCCTGTACTGCTCAAACTGCTCCTCTGTCAGATCCCCCAGATTTTTAATATCCACCACCCGCCGCAGATCCGCAAGAGCCTCCTCGCACTGGCTTCTTCTCTCGTTATATTTGGAATCCCCCAGGCCCCGCTTCTTGTTGCTGCAGGCAATTACCAGCTTCGCCCCCTCAAGAGAAATGGGAGCGTACTCGTAGGACAAATCCGCCGTATCCAGGAAAATGGCATGATCCTTTTTGCCCATAGCAATGGCAAACTGATCCATGATACCGCAGTTGACCCCATTAAACTGGTTCTCAGAATACTGACAGAACAGGGCGTTCTGGATCATGTCCACATCAAAGCCAAACAGATCCATCAGGATGAAGCCGGTGAGCACCTCGATGGATGCGGAGGAGCTTAAGCCGGAGCCGTTTGGAATATTTCCAAAGTACAGGATGTCCAGGCCGCTGGTGATCTCATAGCCCTTCTGAGAAAAGGCCCACATCACGCCCTTGGGATAATTGCACCAGTCATCCGTCGGATTGTTCGCAAAATCCTTTGCGGGAACCGTCACCACACCCATCTTCTCAAAATTCATGGAATAAAACCGCATCACGCCGTCGCTGTTTTTTCTGGCAACAGCGTATGTGCCGATGGTCAGGGCACAGGGAAATACATGTCCCCCGTTGTAGTCCGTGTGCTCACCGATGAGGTTCACACGGCCGGGAGCAAAATATACCTTCGTATCCTCTGCATCCCCGAATACCTTTTCAAATTTCTGTGTCAGCTGCTGCTTCATATTCTGTTCCTCCTGCCATATCATTTTTACTGGATTGGTAATGCTTTTCATTTTATGCAATCATTTTCCAAAAGAAATACAGCGATCTATAAGAGCGCTACCCCCCTTGCTGCACACTCCGCCGCCGCATCCTCCGGCCACAGGGAGCACTGCACCTCTCCGATATGGGCCTTTCTGAGGAAAAACATGCAGATTCGGGACTGGCCGATGCCGCCGCCGATGGTAAAGGGCAGGGCGTCCTCTAAGATGGCTCTCTGAAAAGGCAGTCTTCCCCGCTCCTCACAGCCCGCCTTTTTAAGCTGCTCTGCCAAAGCCTTTGCGTCCACACGGATTCCCATGGAGGACAGCTCCAGGGCAATATCCAGCACCGGATAATAGACGATAATATCTGCGTTCAGGCTCCAGTCGTCATAGTCCGGGGCCCGGCCGTCATGGGGCTTTCCGTCCGCCAGAAGATCTCCGATCTTCATCAGGCACACCGCCCCCTTCTCCTTAGCGATGATGTACTCCCGCTCCTTGCGGGTCTTATCCGGGTAAAGGGCCTCCAGCTCCTGTGTGGTGATAAAGAAAATGTCCAGGGGAAGGATTTCCTGTATGTAATCATACTGGATGGACATATATTTTTCTGTCTTTCTAAGAGCGGTGTAGACATTGCGCACAACGGACTTCAAAGTCTCCATCGTTCTTTCCTCCCGGGAAATAACCTTCTCCCAGTCCCACTGGTCCACAAATATGGAGTGGATGTTGTCCGTCACCTCGTCCCGGCGGATGGCGTTCATATCCGTATAGATTCCCTCACCGTAGTCGAAGCCGTAGCGTTTCAGCGCATAGCGCTTCCACTTTGCCAGGGAATGCACAACCTCCGCCATCCGCTCTCCCTGCTCCGGGATATCAAAGGCCACCGGGCGTTCCACACCGTTTAAGTTGTCATTTAACCCCGAGGCAGGATCCACAAACAGAGGCGCCGACACCCGAGCCAGATTAAGTCTCTGAGACAGCTGGGACTGAAAAAAGTCCTTCACCGTCTTAATGGCGATCTGGGTATCATGCAGATCCAGCTGCGCCTTATAGCCCTCCGGAATAATCAAATTACTCATCTTTATTCTTATCCTCCTTATCACTAGGCTCTTCCTTTTTTTCCCGGTACCGCTTTAAAATGTCCGCAAAGGTTTTTCCAATATGAAAATAGAAGGACAGATAGGTTATCCCCAGGATACAGGACATGGCCACAGGCACCGCCATGCTGTCCCCCCTGACAGCAAATACCAGCGCCACCACATAGGCCGCCGCAATGGCGATGATGGCGATCCAGGCTAATACACGCTTCATATTACAGCTTCCTTCCGCATCAATTTAATTGTCTCTAGTGGGTTGCGGCCTGAAGCAGCTCCTTCAGCTCCTCCACCTCAAAC
>CALWLH010000121.1 GCA_944381475.1 uncultured Lachnospiraceae bacterium
GAAATCTCTATAAGATGCCAAAATAATGCCGAGAATATATTTAATAAAGGGGGAAGGATCATTGCTTTCCTCATACCAGCCGATTCCGCTTTTCTCAAGCGCATCATAGTAATGGCTTTTTGTCCTCTCAATTTTGCTTTCAATACTGATATAACGGCCCACCATATATCCGCATCTATAAAGGAGCAGTGTTGTAAGCAGCCTCGACATACGGCCATTGCCATCGTTGAAAGGATGTATACACAAAAAGTCATTGATAAAAACCGGAATCAATACAAGGGGATCTATTACACAGGAATCAATCATCTGATTAAAACCTTCGCAGATTGCATCTATCGCAGACGGAGTTTCATATGGCGGCAATGGGGTAAAACGCACAACCTGTGTCCCGTCTGCTTTTGTCTCAGCAATAATATTCTGCGTATTCTTAAACCGTCCTCCGATATCCTTTCCGGAGTATTTGTACAGATCACGATGCAGCTGGAGAATGCAGGATGCACGAATCGGAATATACTCATAACCTTCGTGAATTGTATTAAGCACATCCCGATATCCCATAATTTCTTCCTCATCACGGTTTCTCGGTGTTGTTTTATCCTGGCAAAGCTGCCGCATCCGAGTGCTTGTAGTTACGATGCCTTCAATCCTATTGGATGCCTCTGTGCTCTGTATTTTTACAATTTCAACCATTTTATCGAGTTTATCGAGCGCAGCTGGCTTTTGCTTCAAATATAGTTCCTGACGGCCTTTGAATTCGTGTATTTGAGCAACCAAGCCGAGAATTTCCGAGTCCCAGTGCCGGTCTTTTAATGTATCGTAGTTAAACCTTCCCATTCTCCTATCTCCATCCTTTTCGCCTAATTATAGCACGATATTAGGCGTAAATCAATAGTGTGGGGGTATTTTCTCCTAAATCAATCTCCAATTAGGCGATTTTTAGTTCTATTAGCTTGTTATCTGCCATAGACAATACTCCTTTCAGTCGGTAATCAGCTTCTATTAGCGAGTGTATTGCCTCTTTCGATTGTAAATTACCAAGCCAATCAAAGCAGCACCCGCCAGCAACTTAAAGACAAAGGCGGTGAAGGATATTACTCCCTAACCGCCTTTTTTTGCTATCTGCTGTCTTTATGTCTATCTACTCATGTCTTTTTTTACTTCTGGGCCTAATGCTTAGTGTCAATACTGCACCGCCGGAAATCAGCATCAGCATGATCCAAGGAACGATGTGTGAATCATCTCCCGTCTGCGGAGAGTCAGTGTCTTCATCCGCAGGCTCGGTGGTATCAGTGGGTTCTGTCGGCTCCATCGGCTTTTCCGAAATGGTAAAGGTGCCTTGAGCCTCACCGTCCGTATAAATCACGACAATGGTGTACTGGCCCGCCGTCAGGGTGTTCAGGTAATCCGACTTTAGCGTTATCATTGTGCTTCCGGAAGCCGCCGTATAATTCTGGGTGCTTATGACTGCGCCGTCAATCTCAATGCCTATAAACTTGCTGTACGCACCGTTGGCGATAAAGGTAAGCCCTTCGCTGCTGCCTTTCGTCCAGGTGCTTCCGTCGCCCTCGATGATACGGTAATCTCCAAGCTGAGAGAGCAGGGTATTGAGCTTGTCCGCTGCTTCATCGGATACGAGGAATTTCTCGTAATCGCTCAATGCATCGTACTGTTCCTTGGCGGCATCGATCTGAGCCTCCGCTTCGGTGTCGTCCGGGCTGACGCTGTCCGGCAGCCGAATGATAACTTTTTCCGATTCCTCCACCCTTTGAATCACTCCAAGCGCCTCTTCAAGCTGTTTTAGTGCTTCCTCAAATTGCGCTGTCTCCTCGTCCGTGTAGTTGTCTGCGTAATCCTTTAAAGCCTGCTCGATATCCTCCTTGGCCGCTTCCAAATTCTCCTTGTCTTCCGGCTTTACATTATCCGGCGTAACATCCTGCACATTTTGGATATTCTCAGTATCGCCAGCTCCGACCGTTTGATCGATCCGGTCAAGCAAGTCTTCTGCGTTGCTCTTGACGGTTTCGAGCGCCGCCTTCTCTTCTTCGGTCAGGTTGCCGCCGCCCAGCAGCGTATCGATGCGGTCTACAAACTCCTCGATGGCTTCCTTGTCCGACGATTTCACGCTGTCAGGGTCAAAGCCGCCAATGCTGTCTGTCACTGCGCCAAGCTCGCCCGCCGTTTCGTCAATTTTATTCAACAGACCGTCACATTCGTTTATGATATCCTGCAAAGCGGTCTTTTCTTCGTCGGTTGCGTTTTCAGTATCTGCGGCGTTCGCGTCGGTTTTGACCGCATTGACTGTTTCCTTATCGGCTGATGCCACATTCTGCTCTGTAAGCCCCTGGATATTCTCCGCAAGGCTTGCGATGGGCTTCATCGTGACCGTCACAGTCGTAGCGTTGCCCGCCATGTCCGTGGCTGTGACGGTATATGTCGCCTCCATATCGCCGGACAGCGTCAGCATGCCGTTTTCGAGGACTATTGATTCGCTGTTCAGCGTGACTGAATCGAGATTTGCGTCCGTTACCGTGACCTTCTGCGTGGTAAAGTAGGTAGAGCCGCTTGCGACCCCCATTACAGACGGAGGGGTCAGGTCGAAGGTTGCCCCGTTGGAGGCAAAGCAGGAAGTATTGTCTGCGTTATCGGTAACCTTGACATAGTAGATGAATTTTTCCGCATCTTCCGCCGTCTCGCGGATCGGACCGGCATATTCTGTCCACTCCTCGTCTGCAAGGGCTGCGACCTGTTCCTCGGTCAGGATATCCGCACTGCGGTAATACTTAATGGACGCTACACCGCTGAGATCGTCCGTGCCTGTGATGGCTACATCCACATCCTCATTGAAGAACAATCCGAAGGTAATGGTGCTGAAGAACTGGCGGATGCTGTTTTCTTTTATCGTTATATCGCCCTCTGGCGCGATGGCGTCGCGCTTGACGGTGATGGAGACCGGTTCGCTTTCCACACCGCTGGCACTTTTCGCCTTGAACTCGTAGACCGAGCCGTCAGCGTCCGTGTCGGCACTGATGACGACAGGCGCGGTATAATCCTGCCACTGGCCGCCGTCCTCCCGGTACTGATAGGTCGTAATACCCAGATTTCCCGCTTCGTTTTGCGGCGTAAGAGTGATATCCTTGTTCGTCCAGATTCCGGATGTATAGCTTTCACCGCCGTGGGTTGCCTCAATTACAGCAATGGGCTGTGCGCTGTCGATGCAGTCGTATACAAGCGTCTTTTCCGCAGTCCTGCCTGCATTGTCGGTCACACGGAAGGCATAGGTGCCGTTTTCGGTCACAGAATAGCCGCCTTCATAAGAAGCGGTAATATCCACAAATCCGCCGTTATCCTTTTTCACTTCTACCTTTGCGACGCCTGAGGCAGAATCTGCGGCTGTGATTTTCGCCGTATCGCCTGTCAGATAATCCTCCGTATTGCCGGTCGCGGTGATCGTGGGATTATCCTTGTCGATTTTAATCCCGCCGACCGATAAGGCGCCTGTCATCTGTCCTTTCTCATTTTTCAAGTAGATTGTGACTTTCTCCTCACTTGCGCTGATCGTGAGGGTATTAGAATATTGACCGTCCAAAGCGTTTGAAACGGTATAGCCCACTGGCGGTATGATCGTCACATTGCTGGTGTACCAGCCGTCCGTGCCCTCTGCCCCGGAAAGGTCAAACGGATCATCCGGCATTGTCAGATAGGTGATTTCAAAATCCGCCGTTGCGCTGGCTTCAGTATAATCATCGTCCGTCGCCACTGTCACACGCACCGTATATTCCTCTACAGCCGACGGCTTTGTGGTGGTGTAGGTGCTGTCGTCCGCGTTGCGCACTTTATATTCCACTGTCACATCGCCGGTCGATGACGCTTGATATATAACATCGGACACGGGCTGACCGTCATATACCTTGGAGATATCCGAAAGATTCGTCACGCTGCCTGCCGCTTTCTGCACCTTCAGGGCAATCGATGTTGTTGCAGGCGCATTGTTTTCATCGTCATCGACATACCCCACACCCAACGGGTTGTAGTGAATCATCAGCGTATAGTCGTCAGCTGGGAGGGTGTCGAGCCAGCTTGCCTTAAAGGTGATGGTACCGCCGTTTACCGTATAGTGTTTACCGGCGGTGAGCAGATCTTCGCCGCAGTAAATTTCATCGATGGTGTTGCCGTTGAGGGTGACACTGGCGGTGACGTCCGTTGTACCCGTTTTTGTAAACGAGATGGACTGCGTATCCTGCGCCGCGTCAGTATAGAGGACAATGCCGTTTGAGCTTGCATAGCCCACATTGCCCACGTTGTCGGTCAGCTTTACGTAGATGACGTTTTTGCTGTTTGGCTTTATGCTGAAGGCAGCGGAGTAGGTCTCCCAGCTTCCGCTTACGGCATCCTCTAAGACGGTGCAGTCGGCATATGCGGTGTCAGACACAAAATATTCCGTCTTTTCAACGCCGGACTCATTGTCGGCCACCGATATCATCACCGTCTGGGTCTCCTTGAAGAACAGCCCGATGGTGATGTTATTGAGGAAAGCGTTCCACTTGTTTTCGCCAAGCTGGATTTCTGCCGTCGGCGCTGTTTCGTCCAGCGCCACGCCCTCGACCGTCACGGTCTGGTTTGTTGTGATATTAGATATGGTATACACGCCGTTTGCATCCGGCGTAAGGGCTGTGCCGTTTGCTTTTACCGCGAAGCTGCTGGTTTTGTAGTACTTGTTTGCCGAATCCACCGTCACGCTAAAGCTGAAGCTTCCGCCCCTCTTGACCGGACTTGTACTGCCGTTTTCCGCCGTCACAGTATAGCCGTCCTGGCCGCTTGGCAGCGTGACCGTGCAGGTGTACTCTTTTATCTGGATAGCCTGGTTCACCATATCGTATGCCAGATAATAGTCGGAAAGGCCTACAAGGGAAAATTTCTCTGCCATTGTAGAATCGGTCACACCCTGCGCGACATAGTAGTCCTTGTTATATGTTCCACATGAGCTTATGGAAAGACTGCTGCCCGTATATGCGCTGCTCCTGTGGTCCTTTGCGTGGAGCACCAGAACGGCGCCGTCCGCACTCGTTGTCGGCAAAATTCTAAGGTCCCCGCTGCTGCCAAAGATAACGGGGCTGCCGGAAAGATAGATTTTGGAGACGCTCCTTGTTACAGACACCGCATAGCCATTTTGCGCGGTGATGGTGGTGCCGCCGCTGATCTCAAGGTCTATATTCCCCTCTGAATAGATCGCATCGCCGCTGGTCGTTTCGATCTTTGCGTCTCCGGATATTTTGACGCTCTTCTTTTCGCCAAGGCTGCTGTCGATTGTAAGCTGTCCTTTTATCGTGCCGCCGGTCATGGTCACATCGTTGGCAACCACAACATTACCGTTTACCGTACCGCCGGTGACGCGGATCTCACCGCTTTCCGCCGAAATACCCCTGTTTGGAGATGTAAGTTCACCGCCGTAGATGCTGACAACAGCATTTGTCATATTGGCGTTGACCTTAATCGACTGATAACCACTCCCGGTGCTGGACACAGTACCGCCGTAAACGTTGACAGTACCGCCCGTTGAATCGGTGTTGTCAGACGGGTCTTCGTCAATGACGACAGCGGTTATGGTTGATTCTATCGTACCGCTGTAGAGGTTCAGCATCCCGCCACTGTGGAGAAAAATTGGATTGTGTCCATCGTCTTCCGTAATTTTTCCGTTTTCCCCACAATCGCAGACGTTGAGCACGCCGCCCGCGCCGACGCGGAAGATGCCGTTGGCAGCATCGCCGGAGATCGTGTGTCCGTTCAGGCAGAGGTTGACCGTCCCGGTGATTTCAATGCTGAAATTCACGTTTGTGATATCATCCGTCAGATAATAATTGCCCGCTTTTAAGACAGAGGTGGTTATACCGTCCGCAATGTTGCCCCCGCCGTCGTCAAGCGCGGTATAGACGACGGGTTCGTGGCCATCATGGGCGCAGTCCGTTTCGCCGCAGACGGCGTGGTAGTGGAGCGACGAGACGGGCACAATCTCGACATAGCGCGCGACGATGGATGTATTCGACGACAGGACAAAGGTATTGTTGCCTTCAATGGTGTTTGTCGTAACCGCCCAAAGCCCGCCTGCCGCCGCATCTGCTCTGCCCTGCGCGATAAGCGTTTCTCCCAGCGTGATATCGCCTTTCCTCGCCTCTATGGCGGATGTAGAGCCCGTCGCTTTCACGGTGCTCGTGCCGGTTATGGAAACGTCGCCCATACAACTGATTCCGGCACTGCCGTTCGCCGTAACGCCGGCGTTTTCTATCGTGACCGCGCCAGCGCTCATTATGGCGAAATTCAATACGCCCTCTCCGTTTGCCGCCACGTTTACATCCGCGCCATCATTGATCGTGACGGCACTGCCCGTAATGCCGATTGCGGCGGAAGCGCTGCTGTTGATATCGATATCAAGACTGCCCTTTCCGGAAACAGTAATATTCTTAGCGTCCTCGTCTCTTCCACCTTCACTTATCGCAATCACGCCGGTAAGATTATCAGAACCGGTGAGCGTGATTTTATTTTCGCTGTCCTCGGCAAGGACGATATTTAAATCGTCATACGAGATGATGGCAGCATAACCCCCGCCAGGGGCGCTGTGTGTAGCCGTGATATTCGCGCCGTTCAGCGTCAGTGTCTTGGTTTCGGCGTTGTGGGACACGGTCGCGCCCTTGCTGTCCGCGTCTCCAAGCACGTCGGAGGCGTTAGAAGAGGTCACCTGCACGCCGCCGACCCAGACGTTATAGGCCCACTGCGCATAGAGGGTGGTCGTCTCGGTTATAGCAAACCTATTATTTGGCTGATACTCGGTCCCGCTGCCGTCTTTCTTGGTGTTCCAGCCCTGGAAGGTAGCTCCCTCATAGGTAAATCCCTCTGCGGATTTCACGGTGACCATATCATTAGCGGAATAGCTAATATTATCCGTCACCGAGCCCGTGGCGCCGTTCGCGTCGTAGACGACGTAGATTGGCTCTGTTGTGGAAACGTAAACCTCGTTGCTTTCACTGTTAAGCCATGCGTACCAGTTCGTATCGGAGGAGCCGGTATCGTGAAACTGTATCTTCGTCATGTCCGCCGCTGTAAGGGTGTAGCCCTCCACGCCCTGTGCGATGACGCGGTCTTCCGCGCACGCCACATAGATATGGACCGGATGCTGAAGGGCGGAGCTGATCTGCATTTTGCGGAGCGTGGAAGTGCTTGAATACGAATCAAGATAGACGCCGTCCGTCCCATCGCTCGCTTCGCCGTCCCCGAACCGGACGCTACCGGATATATACAAAACGGTCTCGTTCGTATAAACGGATGAATAAAAAACCGCACCGCTCCCCGCATAATCTGTGTAATTGCTGGTGTAATTGCTGGTGTTGCCCTCAAAAACGCCGCCCCGGATATAGGTCTTGGTATCTACCACTGCGGTATTATAGATCGCCCCGCCTTTGCCGGCGGAGGAATTGTTCTCAAAGCTTCCTCCCTCGATGGTAAGCGTACTCGCTTTGTTATAGATAAACCCGCCGCCGTATTGGCCGGAGGTCGTTTGATTTCCGGAAAATGTTCCGCTTTTAATGTCCGCTTCCGCGCCATTGCACAGATAAATCGCGCCGCCGTAGCTCGTTGCCGAGCAGTCTTTTATGGTCGTTTTTTCAATGGTGAGCGTTCCGCCGTTCACATAGATCGCGCCGCCGTAGCTTCCACTTCTTACACAGTTTTGCACGGTGCTGTTTTTCAGCGTCAGCTTTCCGGAGGAAACATTAAACATGCTATTGCTCGATGAGATATTCTTTCCGTCTCCGTCTCCGTCTGCGGTGACGCCGTCAATCGCGAGGCTGGCGCCGCTGCCTATGCTAAAATACGCATTTCCGCTCCCCCGGGCGATCGTCCCGCCGCCGGAAATCGTAATCTCGCCGCTTACGGTTATGGTTCCGTTAATCGTCAGCGTTGCGCCCTTTTCGATCCGGACGTCGTTCGATATGGTCCGGGTACCCCATGTGGTATCTATGTCTATTACTTCCACATCTCCTGCCGCAAACGCCGTGATACTGCCTATCGGCAGCATGGTAAACAGTATACAGAGGCTGAGCAATATCGCCAGAAAACGGCTTGGCTGCTTTCTTGTGTTCATATAAAGATCTCCTTTCCGGAATCAAATGGTTTTATATGGAAAGAAACATTTTCTTAAATTTCAATATAACAAAAAGCCACCCTTGCGGATGGCTTTGTTGTAATTGGTCATTTTTGCGACGCAATTGGTCATGCATTGAGGATAACGCAGACGGTTAAGTACCCGTCTTCCATCTCATAGCGAATGTCCCCGCCATATTTTCTGGCAGCAAGAACAACGCTGTCGATCCCGGTGCCTCTGTTCCGAAGCATCCCGTTTTCAATCGTCAGGCCGGGCCTACAGGGGTTGCCGCACACGATCACCACCTTGTTCGCAACCGAACGGATATCCACGCGAATCTCCCCCAGGGAGCCGCATTCCTTACAGCCGTTCAAAGCGTTTTCCAGGAGGTTGGAAAGAATTGCGACAAAATCCATGTCGGCAATGGGCGACTCTTCCGGCGTATCGGCAGATATCGAAACCGTGATATCCTCTTTTTGCGCTCTAAAAGAAAAGCTGCTCAGAATGGCGTTGACGGTGGCATGCGGGCAGAATTCCTTCGGCTTTGCCGCGTCCAGGCTCTCATCATACTGCTCTATGTAGCGCAGGGCTTCTTTGATATCGCCCCTTTGGAGCAGCGCCGCAATATTTTGGTTATGGTGCCGGAAATCGTGGCGGATGGTTTTAGCGCTCAGCTCGTTTTCTTTTGCAAGCGCCAGCTGCCCTTGCAGGTATTCCGCGTTTTTGCCGATGAGCTCCATTTTGCTTTCGTTGCTCATGTATTGAATCGTTCCGAAAATCACCCACAGTACCGAGCAATAAATCAACACAACCGCCGCGAAAAGAAAAATCGTTTCGTTTTCGTGTCCGTAGCCCGCATAAAGAAATATGACAAACGATGCAAAAACCGCTAAAAACAGCGCCGATACCAAGGAGATGGAATACCAGGTCCTTTTCTTTGTCCCCGGCACCATACGCACATAAGGACGCAAAAATTTTAGATATACCAGCACGGCAGCCAGGTACAGCATCGTTCTCACAAAATTTCTCGCATACAGCGTTCCCGTCTCGGACAGCGCCGGAAACAGCGCGTTACACACCAAGATGGCAACGCAAAAGAATATGCAGAACAGATTAGAATGGCTGATAAACAAAAACAGCTTCTTGCAAAAGGCGTCGGCCGAGGTAAGGATAAACATGAAGAAGGCCATCAGGATCGTACCATTAAAACTGACGAACGCCGTATTCGCAGAACCGCTGCCAAACAGCGCGAAAACAACCAGCGTCAGGCCGATGAAAAAAACGCCGAACGCCGCATAGATCAGCGCGGTTTTCCGGACGGAATATCTCCGCTCGGTCATGGCGGCGAGACAGAAGATATGCGTCAGGACCAGTATTACCATTCCCGCGGCCAAATGTATTATGTCATTGCCTGTCATTGCCTGCTCGCCTCCTTTGTATAGAAATCGAAATACTGTTGTTTGACTTCACAGCGCAGCCGTCTCGGGACAGGGATTGTCTCTCCGCTTGCCATTTCCAGCGCGGCTGGAAGTACTCTCTGCACACAGCGTAGGTTAACAATATATGATGCGCCGACCATCACAAAACCGCTGACCCCCTGGAACAATTCTTTGAGTCCTGTCAGCGTCATGCGCGTTCTCAGGCAGTTCCCCGACTTCAGATGGATCTCCAGGCTGTGATTTCTAACCTCCACATACGCAACGGAGTACACATCGATCCGATAGATT
Source organism: uncultured Lachnospiraceae bacterium (assembly GCA_944381475.1). Classification (GTDB taxonomy): domain Bacteria; phylum Bacillota; class Clostridia; order Lachnospirales; family Lachnospiraceae; genus UBA4292. Next base: position 9,859 of record CALWLH010000121.1, read on the forward strand.
TCATTTCCGCATGGGACGGGGATATACAGGCGGCGACGCCTTTTTTCAATCACCCGGCTGAGCGTATCAATCAATCGCTCTTTCGTGTAGGGCTTTGTGAGATAATCGTTTACATGCAAAGCAAAGGCCTCCACCGCAAACTCGGCGCTGGTGGTCAGGAAAATAATATCGGCAGCGTCTTCGCTTTTGCTCTGGATTTCCCGTGCGACCTCAGTACCAAGAACACCGGGCATATAAATATCCAGCAGTGCGATATCCGGAACGCCGTTTCTGTCCATTTTGTCCAGCATATCAAAAGGATTTGAAAAGCATTGGATCGCAAGGGATAGATCCGGGTGCTCTTCGGCGTAGTCTGAAACAATTTTTTGCATCCTTTCCAGCTCGCTCTTCTCATCGTCGCATATCATGCAAATCACAATCTCACCACCTCCTAATATATAAGTGTAGGGTTTCAGTACCCAACAGCCAGTTGGGACTTTATCCTCTCATTGTTTTAGCTGTATAATGATTAGGCATCGGTCTGACGACACCTCCTAGGACCCTTGGCGTCCGTATGAAAGCCTGTCATTGCAGCCGCCCCGGTACCTGCTGGTTGACTTCGCGGCCGCTTCCGGGTATCAGGCGAAATATGGCCTTCTAAATCGTCAGGAGCAGGGATATGACCGTTTCGATATTTCATACTCTCCGGCCATAGCCTCATATATCCGGTAGCCGCCGGAACAATTATAGACATCAAAGCCCTTTTGACTTAGTATGCGGCAGGCAATATAGCTTCTGAGACCGCTCTGACACATCACATAAACAGGTCTGTTTGCATCAAGAGTTTCCATGCGCTCCCGCAGATCATCCAGCGGGATGTTGACAAATCCCTTTATATGGCCTCTCTGATACTCCATCTCCGTTCTCACGTCTAAAAGCGTCACTCTGCCATCCGTCGGCAATTGCCCCAGCTCCTCCCAGTGAAACTGCCTTATCATTCCGGCAGCGATATTCTCTATCATAAACCCCGCCATGTTTACGGGATCCTTCGCGGAGGAAAAGGGCGGCGCATAGGCCAGCTCCAAATCCTTTAGCTCATCCCCCTTCACTCCGGCACTGATTGCCGCGGCAATCACATCAATACGCTTGTCCACCCCCTGGAAGCCTACGATCTGGGCTCCAAGAAGCTTTAAGCTCTTTTTCTCAAACAGAACCTTCATGGTCATGACCTTCGCCCCCGGATAGTATCCTGCGTGGGAGGCAGGGGAGAGGATGACCTTTTCATAATCAATCCCCGCTTCCCTGGCGGCCTTTTCCGTGATTCCGGTGCTGGCGGCAGTCATGTCAAACAGCTTGATTATAGATGTCCCCAGAGTCCCTCTGTAATGGCTGTCATACCCGCATATGTTGTCCGCAGCAATGCGCCCCTGCTTGTTGGCAGGTCCTGCCAGAGGAATCACCGTCTCCTTTCCGGTTATATAATGCTTCACCAGAACCGCATCCCCCACAGCGTAGATGTCGGGGATGGAGGTCTCCATCTGATCATTGACCACAATTGCTTTTTTTAACCCCAGAGTCAATCCAGCCTTCTCTGCCAATGCGGTCTCCGGGGCAACTCCAATGGCTGCAAGAACCATGTCCGTCTTTATGTACCTGTGTCCTTTCAGTATTACCTTCAGACCGCCCTCATCTTTCTCAAAGCCTGTGACGTTTTCACCAAGCTTAAGACTAATCCCCTTTGACCTTAACTTGGCATGTACCATGGCTGCCATATCAGCATCCAATGTATTTAACAGATGGGCAGGCTTTTGGACAATGGTCACCCGCACCCCTAAATCACATAGGTTTTCAGCCATCTCCAGACCTATAAAACCGCCCCCGACTATCACCGCAGAATGGGGCTTATGCTCTAGGACAAACTGCCGGATGTGAAAGGTATCCTCCACTGTTCTAAGAGAGAATATTCTTTCATGATTCATGCCCGGCAGGTTCAGTCTGACTGGCGCGGCCCCCGGGGAGAGCAGCAGCTTATCATAGGTTTCCATATACAGCCTTCCGCTCTTTATTTCCCGTACAGTAATGCTTTTTTTCGAGGCGTCGATATCTGTCGCCTCCTGCCCTATCCTGGCCTCAATCCGGAAGCGTTTCCAAAAGCCCTCCGGAGTCTGTAATGTCAGATCCTCCGGATCCTCTATGACTCCCCCTATAAAATACGGAAGTCCACAGTTTGCGTAGGAGATATACCCGGTTCGCTCAATAATTATGATCTGCGCATCCTCGTCCAGTCTGCGGATTCTCGCTGCCGCAGTGGCGCCTCCTGCCACACCGCCCACGATTACAACCTTCATGTACCCCTCACTTTCTTTGCCAGCTAAGTTAAGCGGATATTCGCCATACCCAAAGGGTACTATGTCCGCTTCGCTGCATGCTCATACCTAAATAGCCCCTTGACAACCTCTTCAGAAGGGGTTTGCACCCCTCCTGAAAGTATAACACAGTTTTACCAAAAACGAAAGGATTCTTGGGGGGTGTAAAAAATCGGGACCTCCTCAGAGATCCCGATTCTAGGTTTATCCGTCAATATTGTCCTGTTTCAGCCCGTGCGCGATTCCCTTTTACCAGTTCTTCTTTTCCTTGCTGCTGTCATGCTGGGTCTTGCGCTCTTCCACCATCTTTACAAACCACTCAACCATGTTGGGGTCATAGTGGGAGAAGAAGGAGCTGGTTTTTGTATCCAGCTTTGCAATAGCGCTCATATCCTCCTCCGTCAGCTGGAAGTCAAACACATCCAGATTCTGGATCATGCGCTCCCTGTGGGTGGATTTGGGAAGTACGATTACCCCCCGCTGAATATTCCAGCGAAGCATCACCTGCGCGGTGGTCTTTTTGTACTTTTCACCGATGTTCTTTAACACAGCGTTGTCAAAGAGTCCTCCCCGGCCCTCTCCAAAGGGCGCCCAGGCTTCATGAGCGATATGGTACTTGTTCATCCATTCATGATCCTCCACACGCTGGTTCAGCACATGGGTTTCAATCTGATTCACCATAGGAGGAATTCTCGTAAAGGAGGCAATGTCCACCAGTCTGTCCGGATAGAAATTGGATACGCCTATAGCCCGAAGCTTCCCCTCCTCATACAGATCCTCCAGGGCCCTGTATGCGCCATAGTAGTCATTGAAGGGCTGATGAAGCAGCATCAGATCCAGATAGTCGGTCTGGAGCTTGCGCAGGGATTCCTCCACGGATTTTTTGGTCTCCTCATATCCGTAATGCTCCACCCATACCTTGGAAGTCAGGAAAATTTCTTCCCTGGGGATACCGCTCTTACGGATGGCCTGCCCCACCTCTTCCTCATTAAAGTAGGACTGAGCCGTATCGATGCTTCTGTAACCCACCTCCAGTGCTTCTGACACACACCGCTCGCATTCATCCTTTGTCACCTGATAAACGCCATAGCCAAGAATCGGCATCTTCACTCCGTTTGACAATGTTACATAATCCATGATCATTCCTCCTTTATTTTCATTATTCCTTTAACATAGAAATCTATAACGGATTTCTGTGATATTGGCGCTAAGCATTTACTGCTGGGAAAACACATCCGTCAGAAAGCTGTCAAAGGCGTCAAACCAGTCCTCACGGTACCCAAACCCATGGGGACGGTTATCAAGCTGCAAACGCTCCACCCGCACGCCCGCCTGCTCCACTGCATCCGCATTTGCAAGAAACTGTTCATAAAAGGGGTCTCTTGTACCATAGCAGTAGAAGGTGGGAGGAAGATTCCCCGCCCGAAGCATTTCCACATCCGTGCTGCCCACACTGAGTCTGCCATAAAAGGAATAAATCATTCCATCCGCCGCAGCGCCGCCTCTGCATTGATGCCAAGCCCCCGGGCCCATTCCGCCACGGTTTCCTCACTTTCTGCCACCTGATTTCTGGAAAGGATCAATTCATCTCCTGTCATCAAAAGCGCGCCAGGCTGAATCTGAGAAATGGTATCCAGTGTCCGAGATGCACCGCTGCCCCCATGAGTGATGAATGGAATAATCGTCTTTGCGCCAAAATCATATTCCTCCAAAAAGGAATAGACTGGCATCGGCATATCTCCCCACCAATTGGGAAAGCCCAGGAAAACATATTCGTATCTCTCAAAATTTTCCACATGAGCGGCCAATTCCGGCCGGAAATTCTCGTCCTGCTCCTCTGCAGCATGGTCTACCAGGGGATCATGATCCAGAGGATAGGCGTCCACCGTTTCTATGGCAAACAGATCACCTCCAATGGTCTGTTGAATTAGCCTTGCCACATACTCCGTATTGCCCAGCTTTTCACCATCCTTTACCACAACGCTGGCTCCGGCCACAGCGTCTACACCCGTTGTTTCCACATCCTCCGGAAGAGAAAAATAGGCAATCAACACATTGGAACCCTGCCCCTCCTGTATCTCTGTCTGTACAGAATCTGCTGCCTCATTTTGGGACGCCTGCGCATCTGTCCCCTCCTCCGTCTGGGACAAACTGCTCTGACCATTCCCAGAGGACTCCCCGGCAGTTGATATCCCGTCCTGGTCTGCTCTGCAGGCAGCAAGCGCTATCACTGCAAATCCCAGCAAAAATCCAAAAACAACGCGCTTCTTCATACCGCTGCTCCTTTCGGTGTTTGTCTCTTTTTCTTTTTTTAGTATAAACAAAAGGAGACCTCCTGAGAAGTCTCCTTTCGTTTACGAGTGTATACCCACAGGTTTCAACCTGATATCAGATTCCATTTCTCCCAAACAGCCTGCTGGGCAATCCGCCTGTTTCTCTATGTCCGTATATTCTTTACGCCTCATGCGCCCTTAACAGCTCCTGGATCCAGAAGAGAACTCTCTCTATCCCCGTATCCCAGTACTTCCACTGGTGGTCCCCGTCTGCCTCCTCATAGGTCAGGTCTGCGCCGGCAGCTTTTAGATAGTCCCTGATCCTGATATTATCCTGATAGAGAAAATCCTGCCTTCCGCACCATTGATACATCCTGGGAAGGGCTTTTCCTTCCCTTTTACACCTGTCAATCAGCGCAAACAGGTCATCCTCGGAGCCTCTGACATGCTGTATGCCATATATTCCTGTGTGTTTTTCCGGCGTCTCCTTTTGCAGCCGCTCGAAGAGTGCAGCCACATCCACTGCGCCGGACAGGGAAGCCACTGCCCGAAATCTCTCGGGATGACTGAGCCCCAGCTTGAATGCCCCATAGCCGCCCATGGAAAGACCTGCCGCAAAGGTCTGCCCAGGATCCCTGCTAATCTGGGGAAACAGGTCATGGCAGATTTCCGGAAGCTCCTGGGAGATAAAGGTCCAGTATGGAAGCCCCAGGGTCCTGTCGGAATAAAAGCTCAAATGGGCTGCGGGCATCACCACCACCACGCCCTTATCGCTGGCATACCGCTCCACAGAGGTTCTCCTTGCCCATACCGTGTGATCCCCATTCCATCCGTGAAGCAGATACAGCACGGGGTAGGGCGGCGTAAAATGCCCCCCGTTTACCGGATTGACCGTATGAAGCCTTTGGGGCAGAATCACGCTCAGGCCGATACTCATTCCCAGTACTTCCGAAAAGCAGTCCACCGTAAGAAAAGCCATTGCTTCCCCCCCTATCCTTTACATATTTCCCTGGCAAGATCTGGTCTGTTGGTGATAATCCCGTCGCAGCCTGCCTCTGCCAGCTTTCGCATTTCCTCTGGTGTATCGCAGGTATAGGGGTTCACCCCTATTCCCCGCCGATGCATTTCCTTTACCAGCTCCGGGTCCTGCAGCACGCTGTGGTAATCCGGATGAAGATAATCCGGCTTGTAATCCAGACTGTCAACCAGCTCCACGAAGGTTTTTGGCTCTTCCACCTCCAACAGTGCCTTCTCGATATCCATCCCGGGATATTTGGCCAGAAAAACTGCTGTCAGCTCCTTCATCATGGACTGCATTCCCTCCCCAAAGGTGAGCAGCCCCACCCTGCAGTCAGGCTTCAGGCTTTTTAGCTGTCCCAGAAGCTCCGCATCGAAGGAGGAGTAGATCACCTGCTCCTCCAGGCCGCTTTCCGCAACAAGCTCCAGCACCTTTTTGGCAAAGGGCATGGTTTTGTCCATGGGTGATTTCAGCTCCAGGTTGATGATCTTCATATCCCTCAGCAGGGGAAGGAGTTCTCCCAGGGTGAGAATCCGCTCCCCCGAATATTCCTGCCCTTTGTAGGAGCCAAAATCATATTTTTTCAGTTCACTGACAGTTTTGAGGAAAACTGCCCCCTTTCCATCAGAGGTATTGTCCACAAAGTAATTATGATGGACAACCACCTCTCCGTCCCGGGTCAGCTGCAAATCCGTCTCTATGCCGTCCGCCCCCAGCTCCTGGGCCTTTAAAAATGCCGCTTTTGTATTTTCCGGAGCGTGATAGGAGGCCCCTCTGTGGGCCATAATCAATATATCAGTCATTTAACAGCTCGTTTCCTTTCTTTTCAAGCTCAGCCAGCGTATCATCCACATCCGCGTCATTGACCAGTATCTCCGCCATGGCGTTGGTCAGTTCCACCTGGAATTCCACATAGCCTGGATTATTGGGTCTTCCGGAGGAAATCTCCAGCTGATCCAGGGCAACCTTGTACTGAGGATACTGCTCATACCACTCCACCATTTTTTCCGCCTCAATGGCGCTTTTTCTGGTAGCCAGATATCCGGTTACAATGCTGGCCTCCACCGTTTCATCCGTGGTAGTGATAAACTTGATATACTCCCAGGCGGCATTCTGCTTTTCCTCAGACAGGCCGCTGAGCATGGCGATATTACAGCCTCCGGTTGTAACGCCGTAGGAGGTTCCCATGGGTATAAAGGCCGTCTGCAGCTCAAAGCCCAGCTCGTCAGCCACCGCCAGCATCTGGCTCAGTCCCCCTGTAGACTGGAAGAAAAATGCCGCATCCTGGTTCATCAGATCCGCCGTCATTTTCTCATACTCGGCGTAAGGATAGAGATGCGCAAGCCCCCTGTCCCTCAGATCCTTGAAATAACTGATGATTTTTCTGTTTACCTCATTGTCCACAGTACATACAGTCTCATCCTCGTTCACGGTAAAGCCGCCCTCTGTCAGCATAAACGCCTCATGGAACCAATAGTTGATGGGCATGGAAATACCATACTTTCCTGTTTTTTCCTTCAGGATCTCGCTTGCCTCGGCCACATCGTCCCAGGTGACGATATCCTCCGGATTGATGCCTGCCTGCTCCAGCAATGTGGTGTTCATGTACAGAATGGATGTGGAACGCAGAAAGGGCAATGCGTAGCAGGTATCATCAATATAGCAGTTGTACAGAAGACCGTCGTGAAAATCGCTCATATTGATGCCGTCCTCTGCGATTCTGCCGTCCAAGGGCTCGATCATGCCGCCCTCGGCAAACATTCCCACGGCGCCGATCTCCAGCACTGTCAATTCCGGTGCGGTCTGTGCGATATAGGAAGCCTGAAGCTTCTGGTGCAGCTCCACATAATCTCCCTGATACTCCGCAGTGACGTGGATGCCCTTCTCCGCCCCCACTGTGGTGTTAAACCGTTCCGTGGCCTCCTGGATATAGGTTACCACCGTGTCGGAGTTCGCGAACCAGAAGGTGAGTTCCGTCACATCTGCATTTTCATTTTCATTTGCATTTGCAGATGTATCCTGATTGCCCTCCGTGTCGTTGGAGCTGTTCTGACCTGCGGTGTTCTGGTCCGCGCTGCCTCCGGTGCTTTCCGAGCTGCATCCTGCTGCGGACATTGCCATGAGCACTGCTGTGGTCACAGCTGCTGCCTTTGTAGATACTTTTTTCATTCTTACCTCCTCCTGACGCATGTGCTGCGTCATCATGGTCAATTTGGAAGTTTTTCCAAACGTTCCATTCTCCTTTTAAATATTTATTTTACTTGACGCCGGTGTAGGCAAAAGCCTTTAAAATCTGCTTCTGCGCTATCACAAACGCAACTAAAATCGGTACAAGCATGATCAGATTTCCTGCCATCACAATATGGTTGGCCACGCCCCCGTCCACATTTCTCAGCGCTGTAATGCCTACAGGAAGGGTGCGCACAGCATCGCTGGTTGTCAGAACCTTTGCCCAGAAATAGTCGTTCCAGCAGCCTATAAAGCTCAGCAGGGCCAGCGTTGCCACCGTGCTTCTGCACATGGGCAGCATAATCCGAAACATAATTTTCAGCTCCCCGGCCTTATCCAGCCTGGCCGCCTCGATCAATTCCTTTGGAACCTGCATAAAGCTCTGCCTCAGCATGAAAATGCCAAATGCGCTTGTTGCCTGGGGCAAAATCAGGGACCAGTATGTATTAATCAGGTGAAGCTTGCTGAGAATTAAGAATACCGGCAGGAATACCAGCTGGGCGGGAATCATGGTGGTTGCCAGCACCATCCCAAACAAAACGCCCTTTCCCTTAAAATCATACCTGGCAAATGCGTATGCCGCCGGTACAATGGTAATCAGCTGGGCAGCCAGCACGCCGATGGTGGTGATGACGCTGTTCTTGAGATAATGCATAAAATCAATGGCATGAAATGCAGATATGAAGTTCTCAAACTGCGGATTTGAAACCCAGAAAACAGGGGGAGACTGCAGGGTCTGTCCCAATGTCTTGATGGCTGTAAGGGCCATCCAGTAAAAGGGGACAAAAAATATCAGAATCAATAGGATATTCACCATTCCCCTTATGGATTTTCCAGCTATTTTTTTCATTTCCCATCATCCAATCCCTCAAAAAAGCGATCGGATTCTCTCCTTTCTCTATTGATAGTGAACCTTTTTCTGCAGCACTGTAAAGTAAACCAGGGTCATGGCTCCCACCAGCACCATCAGCACAACCCCCATTGCAGAAGCGTATCCCGTGTTGTAGTAGACAAAGCCCTGCTGGTACAGCTCGTATACAAGGGTGTTGGTGGAATCCGCCGGCCCTCCTGCGGTCATCAGAGACACGCTCTCAAAGGTCTTAAAGGAACCGATGATCCCTGTCAATACCAGGAAAAACAGTGTGGGGGACAGCATGGGCAGTGTGATCTTAAAAAAGGTTGTGATGGGTTTTGACTTGTCAAGGGCAGCTGCCTCATAGAGATAACCGGGGATTCCCTGCAGCGCCGCCACAATGATGAGTACATAGTATCCAAGGCTCTTCCAGATATTTACCAGCACCAGGGAAAACATGGCCACATCCGGGTCTCCCAGCCAGTTGACGGGGGATATATTAAAAAGGCTCAGCACATAGTTGAACAATCCCCTGTTCTCATCCATCATCCACATCCAGATAAAGGAAATGGACACCAGGGATACGATGTTGGGCATAAACATGATATTTTGAATCCATCTGTTGATTCGTGTATTTTTCTTCAGATAAAGCGCGATAAGCAGACTTAAGATGATAGAAGCGGGAACCATCATCAGCATAAACTGGAAGGTGTTTCCCAGTACAAGCCAGAAATCCTTATCAGTAAACATATCAATATAATTTTCTATACCGATAAACTCCATGTCAGCGATCATGTTCCAATCAAAAAAGCTGACATAGACCATATAAAACACAGGGTAGATTACAAACACTCCAAAGATCAGCATGGCGGGCAGAACCATGCAGTAAGGAAGCGTCTTTTGCCATACCTTTGCCCCCGTGCCTGGGTCTGCTTTCGCCTTCATCCTTGATTTTAATTTGAACCGGGGCCGTTCCATGCCGGTAAATACCGCCTTTTCAGCTATTTCCATTTTAATACTCCTCCATATGTGATCGAATACGATTTTCCTGGCTGTCAAAAAAGCACAGTTCTCCTCTGGAAAGCCAGAGTCTTACATTTCCCTCATGCTTATCCGCGGTATGATAATCCCGTGCCTGTAAAAAACCATAGGGGGTGTCCAGCTTATAAAGAATCTCGGCTCCCAGCATTTCCCGGGTGATAATTCTTCCCTCCAGCTCAATACTCTCCGTCTCTGGTCTAAAAAAACGTACATGCTCCGGTCTGAATCCTATATAATGCGCCTGCTCCGGTATTTTCCAGGATTTTGGACATGCCTCTGCCCTGAATACATTCATGGGGGGTGTTCCGATAAACTTTGCGGTGAACACATTGTCCGGGTCATCATATATTTCCTCAGGGGTTCCCTGCTGCATAACCTTTCCGTCGCGCATCAGTACGATATGCGTTCCCATGGACATGGCCTCCACCTGGTCATGTGTTACGTAGACAAATGTGGATTTTAGCTTCTGATGCAGCTCGATGAGCTCGGTCCGAAGCTGTGTTCTCAGCTTTGCATCCAGGTTGGACAGGGGCTCGTCCATCAGAAAAACCTGCGGATTTTTGACCATGGCCCTTGCCAGGGCTACCCGCTGCCTCTGGCCTCCTGACAGTGCGTTCGGCTTTCTGTTCATATACTCTGTCAGACCGGTAATGCCTCCGATTTCTTCAATTCTTTTTCTGCGCTCGGCTTTGGGAATCTTTGCATTTTTCAGTCCGAATTCAATATTTTCACGGACTGTCATAGTGGGATATATGGCATAATTCTGAAATACCATTGCAATATCCCGATCGCCAGGCTGGACATTCTTCATATCCCTTCCATCAATTTTCAGAGTACCTCCCGATACCTCCTCCAAACCTGCGATCATGCGAAGCGTAGTGGATTTCCCGCATCCCGAGGGGCCTAACAGAATGGTAAAGCTGCCCTCCTCAATCCCCAGATCCAAATCCTCAATGATGGGCACATCCTTTTCATAAAACTTGCTGACCTGTTCCAATTCGATTTTTTTCACAATGTTCTCTCCTGCCTTCTTTTTTTCACGAGGAATATAGCACAGCAGGGAAGCCGGAAACTATCATGACGGCGTAAATGATATGTAAATATTTTTTAAATTCATATCGTCACAGGCGCTCCGAAGAGCTGTTAAAGGACCAGATTAATTCTGCCACAACATTTTCATCATTGGATACGGAAACCCTATCCGCTATTTTTTTAATTTCCTCCACTGCGTTTGCAGGCGCTATCCCTATATCCGCATTGAGCAGAAGCTCCGCATCATTATAATAGTCTCCCAGCGCATAGATCCTGCAGGACTGGTGATATTCCCTCTCCATATATGCCCTTAAGCTGGAAAGCATATTTCCTTTTCGCACATTCCCCGGAAGAATCTCCATATATTCGCTGGCTGACAGCACCAGCTCCATATCTCCCAAGCTTTCCTCCCCTAATGTATATCTGATATAGCGATAAAGCTTACATTCCCGGTCATAGCACAGGATTTTAACGCACCTTCCCTTTATGTCATCAAAACACCCCAGTCTCCAGGGCCTGTGAATATCAACAAAAGCAGGCACCATGGTTTTTTCATCGGATAATATCCAGGCAGCGTCCATGGTATAAGCGATGATATTGACCCAGGGAAACTGTTCCAGGGCAAGCCTGAGAAATCTTTCGATCACAGCGTCCTCCAGATATCTGCACTCGATGATTTTTTTCTTCAGAGGGTCGTACAAAATACTTCCATTGCAGAGAATACAGGGCGCATTGATCATTGTATCCACGCAGTGGTCCAGTACACTTTCCCAGGAGCGGCCCGTGGCGACGCCAAAAAGCCCTCCTTCCGAGATATAATCCCCAATTGCCTTTTTGTTTATATTTGACACAGTTGTCTGAGAAGAAAACAGCGTGCCGTCCAAATCGCTTAAAATAAGCCTTGCCGTCTTTTTCTCTTTTTGCTTCGCCGAATTATCCATAATTACTATTCCTCCTGCATCCCCCCTGATCACAAGAGAGATTATAAATCTGGAAATGTAAAATCTAATATCCATAAGGAGAAATATTTTTGTAAATTTAAACTCCATTTCCTGACTTCTTAATTTTTTCTTAATAATTTTTATTTTTTATATTGACCTTGCTTTTAATCTGGAATACAATTACTCCATAAAAATATGTAAGGAGGTTTTTTTCTTATGGAACAGTATTTATCACTGTTTTACGGGCTGTCATTTCTGACAGCCGCTCTGGCGTTTGCCTATGCAGCTTATCTGTACCTATGGGTCAAACGGCAGCCGCTTTCAAACCAGAAAATCATCGAAGTGGCCGCACTGATCAAGGACGGAGCCAACACCTTCATGGGACGGGAGTACAAGATTTTAGCGATTTTCGCATCTGTAATCGCCGTATTGATTCTGTTGTTTCTGCCTTCACCCATCTGGAACGGAGATTTTGTATCCAACCTTTCCATGGCCCTCTCCTATCTGGCCGGAACCATTCTCTCCGCTATCGCAGGAAAGATCGGTATCCTGGTGGCCAGCCTGTCCAACGGACGTTCCGCAGAGGCCGCCCAGAAGGGCATCAAGCCTGCCTTCCTCATCGGCTTCAGAGGCGGCGCGGTGATGGGTCTGCTGGTTGTAGGCTGTTCCCTGTTTGGCGTCGCAGCTGTTTTGATGATCGTAGGCGACGCTTCTATTCTGCTGGGCTTTTCCTTCGGTGCCAGCTCCCTGGCTCTGTTTGCCAAGGCCGGCGGCGGTATCTTCACGAAGACCGCGGACGTATCCGCTGACCTGACCGGAAAGGTGGAGCTGGGAATCCCCGAGGACGATCCCAGAAACCCTGCCGTTATCGCAGACAACGTGGGAGACAACGTGGGGGATGTGGCCGGCATGGGCGCAGATCTGTTTGACTCCAATGTGGCAGCCATGGTATCCGCCATCGTCATTGCCCAGTCCCTTGCAGGCACAGGCTTTGACAATATCAGCATGATCTTCTGCTATTCCGTACTGGGTCTGTTATCCTCCATCATCGGTATCGCCACAGCCCGTATCGGTAAGAACGGTAACCCCACAAGGGCTTTGAATTCTTCTACATATGTGACCACCGCTGTGTATATGATTCTCACTGCCGCTGCCACCTGGCTGATTCCCGGCTTCTCCTGGAGAATCTGGGCTGCGGCAACCGTGGGCCTTCTGGTGGGCGTTATCATCGGTATCACCACGGACTACTTCACCGATGACTCCAAGCCCATCGTGAAGAAGGTGGCTCATGCCTCCCAGACCGGACCGGCCTTTACCATTCTCTCCGGCGTCTCCTACGGCTTTATCTCCGCCCTGCCTGCCATGGTGGGTATCGCCATCTCCGCTCTGGCAGCCTACAAGATCTGCGAGCCCATGGGAGAGGGCTATGCCATCTTCGGTATCTCCATGGCGGCGGTTGGTATGCTCTCCATCGTGGGTATGATTATCTCCAATGACGCCTACGGCCCCATCGTGGATAATGCCCGCGGCCTGGCGGAAATGGGTGAGCTGGGCGAGGACACCATTCGCATCGCCGATGAGCTGGACAGTGCCGGAAACACTGTAAAGGCTGTAACCAAGGGCTTTTCCATCAGTGCCGCCGGACTGACCGTAATCTCCCTCCTGGGAGCATTCATGTCCGAGGTCAACGACGCGCTGGCGGCCTCAGGGAAGGAGCTTCTGACCGGCTTTGATATCATGGATCCCACCGTATTCTTCGGGGTGCTTATCGGTGCGGTAGTTCCCGCTGTATTCTCCGCCATGCTGATCCTGGGCGTGGACAAAAACGCGCAGCGCATGGTTGCGGAAATCCACAGACAGTTCAGGGAGATCAAGGGTCTGCGGGAAGGTGATCCAGATGCGAAGCCGGAGTATGACAAATGTATCGACATCGCCACCACCGGTTCTCTGAGAGAGCTCATCCCTGCGGGCCTGATGACCATCCTCACCACCATTGTGGTGGGCCTGATCGGCGGCGCCAAGGCCGTGGGGGGCTTCCTTCTTGGAAATATCGTCAGCGGTCTGCTCCTGGCTCTGTTTATGTCCAACGCCGGGGGACTCTGGGACAACTCCAAGAAATACGTGGAGGCAGGAAATGAGGGCGGCAAGGGCAGCGAGGCGCACAAGGCCGCTGTCATTGGCGACACAGTAGGCGATCCCTTCAAGGATACCGCCGGTCCCTCCATCAACACCCAGATTACTGTGGTTTCACTGGTGGCGTCCCTGCTGTCAGGCCTGTTTGCTGTAATTTCTCTATTCTAGTTTTTTGATAAAAACTCATTTAAAAAAGCGCCCCGCATTCTGCTTTAAACAGAATGCGGGGCGCTATATTGAGCCCTTTGCTTTACATTGCCCCCTGGGCGCCGTCCACAGCAAAGATTCCTCCGCTGATATATGAGGCCTCATCGCTCACTAAAAATGCAGCCATATTTGCGATATCCTCCGGCTTTCCAAAATATCCAAAGGGAATGCTTGCAGCAAT
>CALWLH010000122.1 GCA_944381475.1 uncultured Lachnospiraceae bacterium
GAGGAAGGTGGAATACTCGGAGGACAGCAGGTAGGCGTTGGAGCCGGAAATGTAGATATAACAGTCACGATCCACCCGGCAGGAATTGACCGCGTCCTCCCAGGCGTCTATCCGCTGCAGCTCGTCAAAGAAGAGGTACATCCGCTTGCCCGGAACGACTCGTTCCTTGACATAGTGGTATACCTCATCGGAGGTCATGCTCCGAAAATCGTGGGACTCAAAGTTCATCTCCACGATCTGTTCCTGCCCTATGCCGGTTTCCCGCAAATGCCGAATCATCAGCTTCAGCAGACTGGATTTGCCGCAGCGGCGGATGCCGGTGATGACCTTCACCGACTCCGTGTCCTGAAAACCAATCAGCTTTTTCAAATACCGATCCCGGTTCTTGAGTTCGTGTGATTCTATCATGGCGCATTCCTCCTGTCGCTCTTATCATAGCATAAATTCTCGAAGAAATCAAGTTTGTGCTGCGAACGGCATAAACTTATCAGTTTCGACAGGAAATGCAACGGATGAAATGGGTGCTGCCGAGGGGTGCCTTCCAGGCTCGTCGCAGGAGGTAAATAAGCCGGGGGAAATGTCAGTAGTTGTGTCGTTCCCTGTTACAACCAAAAATGGATGCAGTAATTTAGAGCTGTTGCCGGTATCGCAACTTACTGTGGACTGGTCAGAACACTACCTGTCAGGAAGCCGTCTTATTCAGCCAATATCACGCCATCGCCCCCCAATAAGCAAACCGAGCCAACGCGCAATAAAACGTCATTGATTTCGACAGAGGCGACGTTTCAGTGTGCGTTGGCTCGGTTTGAGTTGTGGTTATGCCTTTTTGAAAGAACCTAGCAAATTCAGAATAACCAAATAGAACTTTGCAGAACGTGAGCAAAACATTTCAAGGCCTTGTTCCAAGCCGTTCATCGGTTTCAGTTCTGATTGTTCTTTCATGTTGACACCTCCATTGTTCAGTTTGAGTGGTAATGTGAGAAAACCTAGACGTATGTTCCCTCACACCTCTGTAGATAGGTGATTGGCCTCCATGATTAACTACGGGACTACAATTCGCTCGCAGAATCGGACATCAACTTGAAAAACTCTGTTATGCTGTGACAAATTGAAATTGGATGTTCCACATCATCAGCGTACACAAGAAAAAGATTTTGTGTATTGCAATCCCAATAGTAAAGATCACCTCCGCGATTCGAGGCCAATGGGTAGAAGTTCGAAGATATAAAACCATCAGCACGATCATTATCAACGATTTTTTCAAACGTGAGGGTATCCCCATCCAGCGGAATGATTTTGGCAACTTCATACTCATTATTGTTGATACGGAATACACAAAGGCTTATTTTATACCCATTATAATGAATATAGTAATCTCGTAAAACATCTGGGAAAGATATGCCATACTTCTGTTCCATCGATATGATGAGAGAAATATTATGAAGCAGAGCGTCAGACGACACGTTTGCCGTATTTTGTATGAATTGATACATTATTATGAGCCTCCTTTTATCTGTTATATGTTGAACCGTGAACGGCATCGTACTGCGCACAACCACCCGAATGAGGTTTTGTGGAATTGTGTGCATCTTCCTTTACTAATTCAAGTGTGAATGTGTTTGTCTTTACATCGTAGTCATCACGATGGTGCCAGACATAGCCATCAGGAGTCTCTTTAAGCCCTGCTGCTTTGTTAGCGGCATCAAAATCCTTTGAACGAGAACCAGTAGCTTTAATTTGTACGACAGCTTTTTCTCCTTTTTCATTCTTATATATATCGGAAGAATTTTCAAAGGATACTCCGCCGTTTGATGTTTTCTCCACGCCAGTAATCCCTTTTTTCTGTGCTCGTTCAAATGGATGATATTTGTCATTATAGTCCTTTGCGGCCTTGTCTGCAATAGATTGTAACTCTTTAATGTCCTTGATTTCAGTGACGTTCGATTGATTTGCTTTTAGGGTTTGATATTCGGTTTCATCTGGGTTCGTCTCTAGGTTACGAGTTATATGCTCTCGATCCAATAGAGCCCCCAGCTCGTCAGGAAAGTGTTCTTCTTTCCATGGTGTTCCCAACTCGTCAGGAAAGTGTTCTTCTTCCCATGGCGTTCCCAGTTCGTCAGGAAAATGATTTTCTTCCCATACTTGCTCTGTCTTTGGGATTTTGTTTATTTCAATTGTATCCCCTAATGGCATCTTGAATGGTTCTGGCATTTTTCCTATTGCCATTATAACACCCTCCCTTCCGTTATGTAAGTGGAGAATCGGTTCAAGGACTCAACACCGCTGGATTCAATAACTCCGCGCAAGATAAGCTGCCGCAAGTGAATGGCCAATTCTTCATTCTGAACGCCATCCATTTGCAGAAGCCAAGTATCGAGGTGTTTCACGCCTTCTTTTTCATCCATGTATTTTACTAGCGATTTTGCAAGCTGTCTTCCTTTGAAAAGACTGTACGCCACTATTTCCTGGTCTTTCTCGGGAAGTTGACCACATTTGAGCGATTTGTGCATCAGGCTCTTTGTTTGCATAGGTTGGTCCACGCTGGCAATCCACCGTGAAACGACATCCACATCCTCTTCCGACAATTCTTTATCGTCGGACAGGGCAAAAAGCCTCATCAAGTACTTGTGTATGGCGCCGTCAGACTCATTCGATGGTTTATACTCATACGCAAATGACTTTTCATCACTAAAATGCTCCACCTTGCACAGCACCGGCTCCAGCCAGTGGTTCTGATAGACCGCCGCTACACCAGTATCCAGACGGGATAGCTCAACAATCTGATCATCGTTCAGCCCGGCGGCTCTGCCTATCAGGACTCGGTCTCCCTCATCTGGAAGCCGGAGGACAATCTTGGTGTTGGTGTTGCGGATGGCAGCCATGTCCAGCAGGCCGGGGGCCTGATCCGCGATGATGAAACCCTCGCCGTAGGTGCGCATCTCCGCAATGGCATTGGTAAGCATCTCGACGGACTTGCCCTGGAGATTGGAGCTCTCCTGGCTTTGTTCCGTGGACGTGCGCCGCAGGAGGTTGTGCGCTTCTTCCAAGACCGTAATGTGCTGCAAGCCGCTGTTGGAACGGTTCGCACCAGCAGCCCGCTGCGCCATGCGGTGCTCCTGCAGCTTCAGAACCAGGATGCCCATCAGCAGGGCTTTTGTCTCCGAAGAACCCACCCGGCTCAGATCCACAATGACATTTCGGTCGAAGAGCTCCCTATCGGCCAGTTCGTCTTTGGCGCAGAGAACTTGTCCGTTGATGCCGTTGGTAAGGGATTCCAAACGGGTAAGGAGAGCGCCTGTGTAATCGCCCTGGGTATCCTTGGAGAAGCCCTTGCTGTTTACAACATCGGGAAGAGCCGACCTGACATCCCGGAAGGTGGGGAAATTCCGACTTCCGGTAAAGCATGTCGAAGAGGCCAGGTTCCAACCGCAATTCTCGTAGGCAAGCTCCACAGAGGCCTTTAGCACGGCCGGCATGGCGGCGTACATAGGCCAGCAAGCATTGAACACCTCAACCAGCCGGTCAATGTGCTCCAGAACATGGGTGTCCTCCGGGAAGGAGAATGGATTTAGCCTGAGAATAGGTGCCTTATAAGGATTGGTACCATAAACGGATACACCAGGGTAACCGCCTAGGGCATCCCTGTACTCGCCTTTTGCAGGTTCAATGATTAGGAAATGTGTCTGTTCATCCGAGGAGAGGCAGAGTTTGTCCAACAGGGTGTAGATGGTGTTGGACTTACCCGCCCCGGTAGAGCCAGTAATAAAGGTGTGGGAGGTTAGGCTATCCTTGTCCAAACTAACCTCGGTGTTTCCAACTTGACGCATATGGACAATTTTGCCTAAGAGCACAGAGGGCTTTCCTTGACTCTTATCATACTGAACCACCTCCCGGCCAAAGGGGACGCACTCGTAAACAGGGAGGCCGCCTATGGACTTACGGGGGAAGTTGAGTGCATGGGCCAGTTCATCACCAGAGATTGCTGTGGCTGCCGTTGCCAACGTGGGAAATACCTGAAGATCAGGTGCCGTCTCTATCCAATTCGGCGAGAGGGCAAACTCCGGATGCTGTAACGCCTGTAACCAGGTAATAATGTTCTCTGTTGAAGCGGAATCTTGCATCTGAGAGGACCAAACATTGATTGCCGCCTGCTCTAAGTAGGAGTTTTCCCCCTGGGTAAGAGAGAGGTACATGTTGGCCACGTTGGACGCAGTGTTATAATCTCTGGAGATTACATAGGCACCAAACTCCCACATCCCCAGTGCCATGCACTCTTCCAGTCGCTTCACTTGGTTTTCTAGTAGGTCTAGCGTATGTTTAATGCCGTAATTTGTGTAGGATAAGGTTGTTCCATCTGTTTTTCCGATTGTTTCAGATGACGTGGATGCTCGTTGGAAACTTCCGCCAATAGAAAAACCAAAATTAGTTCCCTGACTGGCATTAACATTAACACCTACACCTCCAACTCCTGCATGGGATCCAACGCTCGTCCCAGACTGCTTTCCCCAATGGGCACCCAACTGCAACCCAACAGACGCTGATGCTGTTTTAGTCAGAGATTCGTTGGTAGAACTTGATTCCTGCCAGGTGGCATAAGGGCTCAATACACTGTAGAGCTCATAAAGACGGTCACGGCGTGCTTCCAAATCATAAGAGGGCTGAGCAAGCAGCACCACCGTATACTCTTCTTCTTTGGATTTGGGTACAACGCCATCCAATAGTTTCTCGATGCTTTGGCTGATAAAATCTTCCGAACGTTCCGAGGCCAGATTAGAGACTGCCACCAGGGTGTCGGAAGAAGAAGCGTTTTGAAGAGGAGCTGGTGTTCCCGCCTTGCTTTGAGGAGGCAATTCTACGCCAGGGAAGTTTCCCTGAAG
>CALWLH010000123.1 GCA_944381475.1 uncultured Lachnospiraceae bacterium
TTTCTCTTTTTCCTTGCACCTCGCTTTTGTGCTGTGTGGGCTCCCTCCCGTGTGTGGGGGCAGCCTATCGCCCCCACACTGCAAGGGTGGGTGCCCGCACATTCCCACCCGCAAGGGTTATACTTTAGTATACAGGTCCAGGGCGGGAAGACTCCCACCTAAAAAGAACCAAGGTGCAGGGAATATTCCCTTTACCACCCATGACCTAGTACACGGGAATATTCTCACATTCCTTGCACCTAAGGTCTGGGGAGTATGCGTCCGGTGTTTTTATCCAGGCCATACCCCATTCTCTTTAGTGAATTTCTTACCGTTTTCTCTGCCGGATACCCCTCACCAACAGCCTCAGCATCCTGTTTTAGTCTCTCAAAAACCTCCTTTACAGTGGGATACCGATCATCATTTTCAAAACGATAGTTCTCAATAGCCATTTCAAATTTGCTGTTCTTTTCCTTCCTATCCTTGTCTGCCTGTGCTTTTCTTGCTTCTATTCCCTTCTGCCACATCGGCTTTTCTGCCTCCGGCTGTACGTCTGATAATGCCCCGCTCTCATCCATCCTGTGCGCCGGATAGGCAAACCACAGATTTACCGGAGCAAACTTGGGAAACTCTCTGAGAGTCCCCTCAATCCTCCATGCAGTCTGATTTTTTGCCTTTGCTCTGGCTGCATCCACAAGCTTGTTTATGGCCTTCATCTGCCACTTATCCAGCTTGTTCTCGCAGTAATTCATAAGGGCTGTGGAACTTAAATAATCGTCCCAGGAAAGCTCATCACAGTGATCCCAGTGCGCTTCCAGCCACCCTTTTATAGCTGCACATACGGCCTTGTTTTCCTCCTGCTTCATCAAGGCTTCTGTAGTATCCAGTTCTATCATATCCAGCATCGCGTCTGGATCACGGGCAAACACGCCGCTTCCGGATGCTCTGTCCATGCTGTTTTTGGCTCCCTGCTTGCCTTTGCTGTGGTGGTGGCAATAAATCACCGCACACCCCAGCTCCGTACACACCAAGTCAAACTGATTGCAGAACTTAGCCATCTGGTCAGCGCTGTTCTCGTCTCCAGTGATGACCTTGTAAATGGGGTCTATGATGATGGCCTCATAATTCTTTTTCTGGGCCCTTCTGATGAGCTTTGGGGCCAGTTTGTCCATGGGTACCGCCTTGCCTCTGAGGTTCCATATGTCCAGGTTTTTCAGGTTCTCCGGCTTGATTCCTAAGGCCTCATACACATCCTTAAATCTATGCAGGCAGCTGGCCCTGTCCAGCTCCAGGTTTACATACATGACTTTCCCCTGGGTGCATTGCCAGCCTATCCATTTCTGGCCTTCAGCGATGGCTATGGCTAGCTCTATCTGCAGAAAGCTCTTTCCTGCCTTTGACGGGCCCGCTATGAGCATCTTATGGCCTTTTCTGAGGACTCCATCAATAAGACAGGGCGCCAGCTCCGGCAGGTTGTCCCAGATATCTCCCAGTTCCTCAATGTCCGGCAGATCATCATTTACAGACTCTATCCAGTCCACCCATTCGCTCCAGGATGCCTTTCCTATGTTGGTATCTACAATGTACTGCTTATGCTCTCCCCGCTCCACTCCGGGCATTCTGGACAGCCTGGAGGGGTTTCTGTTCTGGGTGTCTATGACGATGCCATTCTTTTTGCATACGGCGTACAGGTAGTCCACTCTTTTGCGATACTCCGTATAATCGCTTGCTTCAATCTTTACGATGGCATGTAGGCTTTTCCCGCCTGAGTACATCAGCACGGCTATGGGCAGCTCCAGCTCCCGGAGGATAGCATTTTGCTTTTCCAGCTCCATATCATCTGACTCCACCAGGGCATATCTATAGTCTGATACATTTTCATTTTTTACCCCTTTGCCATCCAACGGGTTAAAGCGTATCCATGCTCCACCATTCTTGTCATAGTCCCCCAAAACACTGCCAATGTCACCATTACACTTTGACAGGGCTTCTATGAGCTGCCCTGCCGTTCTGTCCCAGTTTCCCTTGTCCTGAGGCACGTATTTGCCCTTCTCGTTCTGCCAGCTACGGACTACATATCCAACGTTTTCCCCAGATTCAAACAGGGTTTCTAGGTATGTTATCAGCTCTTTTGCTGGTTCCCAAGCGGCAGGCTCCATAACCTCCCGCCCTTCGATCCAGTTCTTATCGATAATAGCATCATCGCTTATCTCATCATCCCAATCCAGCTCCCGGCCGGGATCAGGCTTCCAGCCGCGATCCATAGCCATCTGCACGATGGTGCCGCCTGTTACCGGGGTGGCGTTTCCCTGAAAGGTCTGCCACATCTTTTCGCATTCCCCAGAATGATATCTCTTGTCATTCCTGCTCCATGCGTCCCAGTCTGCTGCGGAATAGCCCTCCTCTTTGAGGGCCATTCCTACATTAATCCACTCCTGATAATCCAGCTCTGCAGGATTTATGTAAGTCAGCAGTACTCTTAGATCTGTTCGCTGTTCCATTTATGTCTCCTCTGGCTGGTAGGTTTGTGGTGTTATGTCCATAGGTATATGCCAACCGTTTGCCGCTATTCTATCGATGAGCTTTCTGGCTGTATCAAACTGCCAGGTTCCCACATGCTGAAAGCCTCTGCTCTCCAGGTAACGGATCTGCTTAGGTGTGGTAAGCCCCTCTATGCGGCGCTTGTCCAACCGGTCAAGAAGCTTTGCGGCTTTACCAGCGTTGTCGATCTCATCCGGCATTATTCCCAGCTTTTCCAGTGTGGCCTTTTGCTTCTCCGATGGCGGTGCCATTTCCCAACCAAAGGAGGGTACATACCCTGATAAATCTTCCGCCTGGATGCTCATTTCAAACTGCAGCGGATCTACCAGTTTTCCCTTGCGCCTCTTCATCTCTGACAGCTGCTTAGCCAGGGCTTCCTCCCGCTGAGCCACCACATCCTCGGATGCCTGTTTCTCAGCTTCTTCTAGGTCAACCGGACACCCGGCTTCCTTCTCCAGGTTCTCGGTCATCTTCTTAGCTACTTCCTCGTTCTCACAGATCAGGCTTGCCGGGTGGCACAGCTCATGCCGCTCTGTGTGCCACAGGAAATCTAGCAGCAACAGATGGTCCTTGCCTGATGCAAGCCGGGTTCCCCTTCCCACCATCTGACAGTACAGACTCCTGATCTTTGTAGGCCGCAGCACTACAATGCAGTCCACTGCTGGGCAATCCCAACCTTCTGTGAGCAGCATAGAGTTGCAGAGTACATTGTATTTACCCTTTTCAAAATCCTCTAAGATCTGCATCCTATCTTTACTTTCCCCGTTTACTTCCGCAGCTGCAAAGCCGTGGTCGTTTAAGATATCCCGGAACTTCTGGCTGGTTTTTACCAAGGGCAGGAATACAACGGTCTTCTTATCTATGCAGTATTTTTCCATTTCCGTGGCAATCCCTTCCAGGTATGGATCCAGCGCTGTGCCGATATCACCTGCCTTGAAGTCGCCGCTCTGTATCCCAACGCTGCTCATGTCAATCTGCAGCGGGATAGTGAGGGCCTTAATGGGAGAGAGGTATCCTTCCCTGATGGCCTTTGGCAAGGTATACTCATATGCCAAGGATTCAAAAAACTGTCCAAGGTTTCTCATATCCCCTCTGTCAGGGGTGGCTGTAACTCCCAGCACCTTAGCCTCCGGGAAGTGTGCCAGCACCCTCTGATAGCTGTCCGACAGGCAGTGATGAGCCTCATCGATAATGATTGTTTTAAAATAGTCCTCTGAAAAATCAGCAAGCCTTTTCTCTCTCATAAGAGTCTGAACGCTTCCCACAACTACTCTGTACCAGGTTCCCTTGCAGGTTTTATCCGCTTTCTCCACAGCACACCTTAGGCCTGTGGATTTATGCAGCTTGTCCGCTGCCTGGTCTAACAGCTCGCTCCTGTGGGCCAGTATCAGCACCCTGTCACCAGCACGCACACAATCCTCCGCCACCTTTGCAAATACAACTGTCTTCCCGGTACCCGTCGGGAGCACCAGCAGCGTTTTTAATATGCCACTGGCCCAGTTTGCAAATATGGCATCCTTGGCAGCCTGTTGGTATGGTCTAAGTTCCATTTAAAATTTGCCTGGAGTAAACTTAGTTTTTTTGGGGTACAACGTATCGATCGTGTTAAAAATCTTTGAAGGGTCTTTAAAACCAGGGGTCTGTGTAACCTTGCAGCTGCCTGTAAGTCCGGGAAGGGCGCTCCAGTTCATCCGGAAAGGCTCTCCTTCCTTTTTAAGACCCACGGAGCAGAACAGCTGGCTAAGCTTCCACTCCATTTTTTTGTGAAGTACAAAGTACTCCTTGATAGTTACATCGTGATCCTGGCCATGGATGATAAAATAAACAATCGCCATATTGCAGGGAGGCAGTTCGCCTTCACCTTTTGAACGGCTTCTTTCAAACTTTTCAATTGTAAAGTTATAATCTCCTTCTGGAAGGGGCTCAAAATTTTCACTATCCTTCACGATCTCATCGTTCCAGTCATACTCTTCGTTCTGCATTAATTCTGCCATAACAAACAACCTCTCTTTCATTAATCAAACGGGATGGACTGCTCTTCCCGCATTTTTAGTATCATGCTGTAAACCTGTGGCCAGGCTCCTACTAGACATCCTTCCACGAAGCCAGGCTCAAACTCATCATACTTGGCTACCGGGACATCCGATGTAAAGTATCCCCTGGCTGCCACCACATTCTGAATATCCCACTCGTCCACGCCATTTGCGATCATCAGGTCACGTAAAGCTTTAGGGATTTTAGGGTCTACGTTTACCTCACTTGTGGGCTCCCTGGTATTTGCGGCAGTGTCAAACGACAGCTTCATCTGCTCTCCATCCGGCATAGGTTCTGGTGTCTTAGGCGGTGTGCTTTGGGGCTTTGGAACCGGTACAGGGGCAGGCTTCAGATTTGGTACAGCAGGGGTGGCCACTGTGGGAACAGGTATTGTATCCGGCACTGGTGCAGCCTGCTTAGGCTGCTCTGTGTTCTCCACAACCTGCCTAATGCTATCGTATGTAAACGGCAGCTCTTCCGCAAGGCTGTAGCGGTTCTTGGCATCCCAACAGCTATGGTGCGTGGTGTCCATCACCCTGCCACCGCCCTGGGCCTTGTTCTTACC
>CALWLH010000124.1 GCA_944381475.1 uncultured Lachnospiraceae bacterium
AGTTACATTCTTATTCTCAATGAGCAGCTTCAACAATTCAATCTCCTTTTCGGTAACTTCTTTTTTCTGCCCATGTCCTTGTACCGTCTGTTGTACAGTATTCAACTTAATATTCCCTTCTACAATCTCTGCCTGACCATATTTTCTTTTAAAAATGCCTTTAATCTTGGCAATTAAAATATCTATATCGTAAGGTTTCTCAATGTAATCGTCTGCACCAAGATTTAAGCCTTTTAATTTATCATTCTTTTCCACCTTGGCACTGACAATTAAAATATGGGTATTGGAAGTTTCCCTAATCTTAGAACAAACTGCAAATCCATTCATTCCCGGAAGCATAATATCAAGCACAATTACTTTTGCTCCGTATTTTTCATACAATTCCAACGCCTTTTCGCCTGTATGAGCTACACTAACCGTATAATTTTCTTTACGCAAAAAATCACACAGTAAAGTGCCTATTTCTTTGTTATCTTCTACAATTAGTATGTCCATCATATTTCTTTTCTTAAATATCCTTCCGTACTCTTCTAATATTTTCTTTAATCCGTAGCATTCAAGAGCCTCTGCAACTCCTCTTTACTTGGTAATACCGTCTGATATTTACTTGCAAAAATCTGTGTATTATCTTCTGGCAAAGTCATTTCTACAATAGCGTTATTCTTATCTTTACACAGTATTACACCGATTGTATTGTTTTCGTCCGGCAATTTAACTTTTCTATCGTAGTAATTTACATACATCTGCATTTGCCCGATGTCTTGGTGTTTCAGTTCGCCTATTTTCAAGTCAAACAATACAAAGCATTTCAACAGACGATTATAAAATACAAGGTCACATCTAAAATGCTCCTCATCAAATGTTAAGCGAACCTGCCTTCCGACAAATGTAAAACCTTTGCCCAACTCAAGGAGAAATTGTTGCAAATTATCAATAATATGCTTTTCCAACTCAGTTTCCGAGTACTGCACCAACTCCGGTAATCCTAAAAATTCAAGCACATATGGATCTTTTATCAAATCAGACGGTTCTTCTATAATCTGTCCATGTGTAGACAACTTTTTCACGCCTTCTTTATCACGGCTCAACGCAAGCCTTTCATACAAAGATGTATCAAACTGTCTTTTAAACTCTGTAAGGCTCCAGTCATTCCTAGCAGCTTCTATTTCGTAAAAATGTCTTTCATCCAAATTTTCAATTCTCATCAACTTGATATAATGTGACCAACTTAGGAAAAACTTTCTCCCCGTTTCTGTTGCAGGCAAATTTTTAAATTGGGGAAACACTGTTTCCCCAATCATGTCTTTTGAGTAAACATTATAAAATCTACGCATCAATTTCAAATTATCAACAGAAAATCCTTTTCCATAATTTTCTGTCAGATACTCTGATAAGTCCTTTAAAATATATTTTCCGTAATCAGCTCTTTCTTTTCCATTTTGCTCTTCTTCAATAATGTTTTTTCCTATCTCATAATAAGCATATACCATTGAGAGATTTACAGCAGTTTTAGCATTAAAACGAGCCTGCTCTAATATCCGTCCTACTCTTTCAAAAAATTCATTCTGCATAAGATACCTCCAACATTTTTTGAATTGGGGAAACACTGTTTCCCCAATTGCATTATTCTTTCTGTTTTTCCATTTATGCTTCATTATCCTTAACGAAACTAACTATATCTCCAATATTACAATCTAAATATTCACATAACCTCATCAAAACATCCATAGAAACAGTTTCTCCTCTGCCCATTTTCGCAAATGTTGATGAACTTATTTTTAGCGTTTCTCTCAAATCTTTTCTCTGTAAATTTTTGTCAATCAAAATTTTCCACAAGCCATTATATGAGATTATCATTGACCTACACCCTTCCTTTGAATACTAATACCACTCACCGATTTATAGTATATCACATTTCCCCATTTCCTTCCACTCAAAGTTTAACTTTCTAAATTTGTCTTGTAAAAATGCACACTCAAATTACGCATAAATACACTTTGACCCTTTTTACACAAAAAAACAGGATACAGCCCACAAGAGCCATACCCTGCCACAACTTTATTCTACTGCTTCAATATCAAGCTTTACAAACTCCGCATCTGACATTACTTTCAGCTTATCAACAACTCGCAAGGACAAATCAATCATTTCCTCATCGTCCAGATGTGAAATGGCATTGCTTATATCCCGCATTACCTTCGTTCTGTTTTTGCTTGCAAAAATGCTGATTAAATTGCTTTCTTCTACCGTAAATATTGTATTCATAGTCTACATCTCCCTCTGATTCTTCTTTACATTTTCCTGTGTGTCAGCCACCCTATCACTCCCGGCTATTATCGCCTTTTTCTCGGCAAGGCGTTCTTTTAGGGATACCCTGCTACGAGGTTTATCCATTTCATTCCTGTCAACTTCTTTTTTCGCTTTTTCTGCACCGTTATTCAGAACATTATCAATCATATTGTAATTTTGTTCTTCCACTTCTTCCACCTTTGCAAGCGGCTTATATTCTGACAGCTTATCAAGCAGCTCCTTTGCCCGTTCCACTTCTTCCGGCACAACACCCTCTGCAACGATTTCACGCAGAATATCAGAAATACGCTCCGTTCCCTCTGTCTTGATTTCCTGTGATAATTCTTCCACATTTTCCGACATATTTCGTACCGTATCATGGTAAAGAATCCTGTCATAATCAAAACATAGTCGGTCAAATTCCACCGCCAGCTTTTCCTCCTCGGATAGCTGTGGCATACGCTTTTCCCACACCTTTGCTTCCAGCTTCGGTGATAAGTTTCCATCAATCTCCCTGTCCGACAATTTTGCAATCAATTCTGCCACCACTTCCATTGCCTTCGGTTCATTGGCAATATCCGGCACGTACTGCAATACATCCAAGTCAATGCTTTTAGTACCTGCTATATCAGTGGCAATGTCATTCTCCACATCTTCTCCTGCCCTGTGCAGATTGATACCGATTGCAGGAATACCATTCATGCGTTCCGGTGGAATCTTTTCAAAAAGGTCAATGGCTTCATCTACTGTAGGGATATTTTCATAAAATTCTCCCATATTATGAAACTCTCCACACTCTGCAACCGTCAAAGTAATCTCCACTTCCGGCTTCTGCTTTTGGACATCCTGTTCAGAGGTGTCCTGTACTTCTGCTTCTGCTTCTTTACCACCAC
>CALWLH010000125.1 GCA_944381475.1 uncultured Lachnospiraceae bacterium
CCCGCTCTTACCGTGAGGGGGCGCTCGGCGGCCCCCCACGCACGGGGGGGAGCCGACACAGCACAAACGAAAGATCACGGGAAAAAGAAAGGAGCGAAGAAATGTTCGAGGAGTTTTTTCCGATGGTACCGCCCACGGTTACATACCAAGAGAAGAAAGTAAGAATTGTTCGTGGAAAGCCTATATTTTACGAGCCACCGGAACTTGCAGGCACCAGGACAAAACTGACTGCTTTCCTGGGACAAGCAAGAACACAACTGAATGAGCCGTTTACCGGTCCGGTGGAGCTGGTAACAAAGTGGTGCTTTCCGGCAGGGGACAAGCACAGAGACGGTGAGTACCGGACAAGCAAGCCGGATACAGACAATCTCCAGAAGTTGCTAAAAGACTGCATGACGGTCGCAGGCTACTGGAAAGATGATGCACTGGTGTGCCGGGAGATAACGGAAAAGTTCTGGGCAAAGGTTCCCGGGATTTACATCCGGATCACAGAATTGGAGGATTGAGATGGACACATACCAGGCATACCGGATATTCACAGACGTATGGAGATTTTACCGCAGGCACAGCAAACCCACCATGGATGAGGCATACTGGCACGATGTGGTGAGGGAAGCTGAAGAGCTGAGAAAAAGATATCAGGACCTGGGACTGTGCGAAGAACTGCTAGCAGCCGTTATCAACGTGTTGGATCGGCAGGCAAGGAAGGAGGAGAAGCATGAATGACGTTATTGACAGACACCGCCTGCAGCGGTTTAAAGATAACCTGACTGAGGGAGACTTTGTGATTATCTCTGAGCCGGATGTTAGAGATAATAGCATCATGCAAAAGAAGGTTTATCATATCACCGAAAAACACAGGCATGTATTTACTGCCCAGCGTCGGAACAAACGGGGACAGGTGGTGACCGTTAGTATGGCATACGCAAAGCTTATGGTGGAAGGCTCTGCTGCTGTAGCCAGAGAGTTCAGGTGAACGAAATGAAGATGATGTTGTTGATTGATGATCCGGGCACATGCCGGAATACTGCCCGTTGGAGGAGGTAAAGCATGAATGCTAATGAGGCAAAGCGCAATAAGGCAAAGCAGTTTAGATACAAAAAGCCAATCGTGCGCGATCTGAACCTGGAAACCATCAGAGAAGAGTTATGGGATATTCAGGAAAAGTGCGAGGATGTGAGCTGGTATCTCACAGATGAGGATACTCTAATCAATGCCCTGGATGGAGATGAAGATGATGCATATGAGTTTCGGATGATGTTTGCGGATTTATGTGCCGAATGTGAGCAGATGCAGGAGGATCTGGAATGCGAATGGATACCAGATTGCTTTGATATATTTTTCGTGGCCACAGGTGCCGGGGAAGATTATGGCGGACTGCTGGGATATGATACATACAGCCAGGATTATTATGGCTTGGCGGACTTTGAGGAGAGATGGGCAGAGAGCGAAAGTGCAGATAAGTTAAAGCGCATGAGAAAAGAGGATCTGATAGAAACTGCGAGACGATGTCTAAGAGTATACACGTCATACGTGGGTATGCGTTACAGATATGATTGCCTCAAGGCTGCTATGGACATCCTGCAGGATCAAAATCTGGGATATCTGCAGATGATAAGAAAGATAGAGGCTGAATACGAAAAAGCAAATGAGGCATCAGACGGGTTTAGGTATAAATACAAAAAAGAGGTTCAGGAGCTGGAAAGGCTCCTGGCGGCTATGCCGCAGGAAGTATGGCTGTAAAAGGGAGGTAGATAAATGAGCAAAGGAATATTATTTAACACCGAAATGGTAAGGGCGATACTGGACGGGAGAAAGACGGTGACAAGGCGGATTTGCAAAGATGGAGATGATTATGCTGTGCCGGATATGTATTTTTATAATGCATATAAGCGTACTTATGCAGTACATAGCTATGCAGACGTGGAACATACTGACAAATTAAGTCTTGTGGAGCGTCCTTGTCCGATTTGCCCCGGCGATATCCTGTATGTGCGAGAAAGCTATTGCCCCAATTATTTTGATGAAATTCTTGTCGGATATAGAAGCGGAGACAATATGAGGGGGAACCGCAACGTATATAAGGCTGATTATCATAAAGAGATAGTTGGTGATGTTGTTCCAGAGCCGAAGTGGCGCCCTTCCATCCATATGCCAAGATCAGCCGCAAGGATATGGCTCAGAGTTACAGATGTACGGGTGGAACGTTTGCAGGATATTACAGAGGAACAGGCAAAATTAGAAGGTTTTATAAATGACATCAACCTCATTGATGGGACTGGAAAAAGTGCAGCAAAACATTTTGCAGATTTGTGGGATAACACAATCAATAAAACCAACATTGACCGTTACGGCTGGGAGGCAAATCCGTGGGTCTGGGTTATAGAATTTGAGAGATGCGAGAAACCGGAAAGCGAGGGCTGAATATGAGAGTAGAAGAAATTGCATTACGACAGGAAGTTAGACAAATGTTGACGGAAGCAGGAATAAACAAAACAAGTATTAGAGAGATTACTGAACAGGTATTAAAGGAAGAAGTTGAAAAACAGATTAAAAACATATTAAATCAGACTAATATGGACAGTGTTATTCGCTCAAAAATTAGTAGTTTTGAATTTATAGATTTACTCCGAAATGTAATTAAACAAGAGGTAACAGAAGCTATTGATATACGGGTAAGCGTAAAAGCAGATATTAAGAGGTGATAGTATGCAGGAAGTATTTGAGAAGATTTTAGCGGAGAAAGTGATGAAAGAGGTCATGGAAATTGACGTTCCAGATTTTTGCTGGAATGAGTATAACAGGCATTATCGAAATACAAGCATAGAAACTCTTGATCGGATCAACGTGAACGAGGCTGATAACCTGAAAAAGCAGTTTATATCAATAGGCTTCTTTTTGCGGCTGACGAAAGAGAGCAAGGCATACAAGGAGCTTGGGTATGACAGTATCGAGGCTTATGCGCATGACCGCATGGGCTATAGCGAGAGCCGGACAAGACGGCTTATGCAGATCAATGCAATGGCCAGCAAAGACGGGTGTTCACCGGTATTAGATGAGCAGTATAAGGCATTTACTCCAAGCCAGTTACAGGAAATGCTGTCAATGCTGGAAGATCAGCGGCAACTGGTAACCCCGGATATGACGGTAAGACAGATCAAGGACATGAAAAAGGCTCTTAAAGAACCGGAGCCGGTGCAGGAGGAAGCAGAGCCCAAAAGACCAGAGCCATCGAATAGGGATATCAAAGCTTTCTATGATTGGATGAGCTTTAAGGCAACGGACAATATAAACGCCCAAGACCTGAAAATAAAATACCGTCACTCAAGCGGCGGGAACAATAAATTCGACTACAAGGGAAGCGCCAGGGGATGCCGGATTAATTATAAACAGGAGATCACTTGGACGCAGCTTGCAAAGAGGCTCAAGGATATC
>CALWLH010000126.1 GCA_944381475.1 uncultured Lachnospiraceae bacterium
TAATACCACCGGAAGCACCGTTGCCACCCTGACCGTAAGTCGTTCTTTGTTTTATATATTCCTGATTTGTTTCTTTATATTGTTCAACCTGTTCTTTTGACAGATTTATAGCAGCACCACCGCCGCCTCCGCCGGAACCGAGTCCAACGCCTTCAGAACCGTTACCGGCAGTTTTACTGTAACCGCCTCTACCGCCGGCTCCACCGACAGAGTCACCTATATAAGTAGTCGTTGCACTGGCGCCCTGACCACCCTGACCGGCATAATCTCCGACCGGAGGTGAAGTTGATTCGGAACAGCCTGTACCGCCTTTTGCTGTGACCTGATTGAAAATAGTGACCTGACCGTCCTGACCGGCAAGACCGCCCTTTCCGACCTGGAAATTGTTCGCGTATTCTTCTTGTCTTGCCATAAGAATAGAGTTTACAGATCCTGCGCCGCCGCCGCAGCCGCCTCTAAGGTCAACTGTCGTTTCAACTGCTTTTACATATGAAGAGGTACCGCCGGATATAATATCAGCACCGGCAGGATATTTTTTAACCAGCATTTTATAATCACCAACATCACGCGTATATTTTTCTGTATACCTATTGCATGAAATATAGCGGCAGTTATCATCAGAATAATTGCTGACATACATACCACCGGCAGAACCCTCTATTTCGACCATATCTTCTATATTGTTTTTATTATATTCTTTTTCTTTCAAAAAGACTCTGTCACCGTTTGCACCCGGTCTTGATACAATATCTTTAAATTCAAACCAATCTATATTTAACACAGAGCCATCCGCCTTTACAACAGTCGCTCCACCGTCTACTCTACCGCCAGGACAAATCTTCTGGTAGTTTTCTATTTCAGTGTCAGGCTGAGTTTCAAGCCATAATTTATCACCGGCTCTATATTGTTTTTTATACCTAACACTTGCAATTGTAGGATTTGGCTGTGCACCTGGATATTCACAGTCAGCGAGAATCGTTATACTACCATTTTCAACAAGTCCAGCTTTGAAGAAATTATCCAGGAGTTCGCCTTCCTGACCTTTGTTTCCTACAACATTTACTTCATATTGAGCAGTCGTGGGGATTTCAAGTGCATTAGAAGCAATACCCATTTCATACTCCTTGTCAGCCTCTGTAGCTATAGGAATAGTAAATGTATCTTCCGGTTTTATAAAATCAAGATAGGGAAGACCCTCTTCAAAGTTACCGCCGGCTCCACCGCCAATTACCTGAATCAGCATATACGGAACATTTGTCGGTAAAACAGGAAAAGTACAACCCTGTTTCCATTTTGACGGATCAGTTGGCAAGGATGAATTCTGGTCAGCCGCCGTTGCTGAACGAAGCTCATTATTTATATATTTACATGCCCATTTTCCATGAGGACCTCTTGTCGGTAAAACAAGGTGTTTTTTGGTAATAACAGGCATCGTCGCAGCCAGTATCAATGCTGCAATCAATAACGCTATCATTGCTTCTGCAAGAGAAAATGCATTTTGTTTTTTCATATAATTCATATTTGCTTTGTCCTTGTATATTTCTTTATTTATATTTACCAGCTAATTACAATCAGCCCGTTAGTTCCATTTCCGCCGGTTCCCTGATACCATTTTCGAGAACCGTTTTGAATAGGCTGACTGTTTTGCTCTTCAGTCAATGAATTGTTATAAGTCGGAGTTGAAGTATAGAATATAGCACCGCCGCCACCACCGGCACCATATCCGGTACCATTTTCACCATTCACTTTTGCTGCACTAGCACCTGCCTGCCCAACACCCGGAGCACCTTTTCCGCCGGTTGATACAAGTTTTTCAATACCGGTTGCTGCATCTCCATCAGAACCGCTGGTTTGGCTTGATGTTTTACAATTTCCTCCGGTTGTACCTCCGGCAGCAGGGAATGACCCGAATGACGTAGAAGTGGCAGGTCTTGTAGGCGTGCCGCCTATACCTATAGTAATAGACGGAATAGTATCTCTTAAAACAGGGTATAAAGTAGCAGAAGTCTGCCCGGCACTTCCGCCGCAGCCTCCGCTGGGTGTAAATTCCCTGGTTGAAGAATTTTTAGTTGTAGAATATCTTATGGAAGCAACTCCATCCTGTGAAGGATAATTTTGATAAGCAGCATTTGTACTCGGATCCATGTATAGTATATCTGACATTCCGGTAGCTTTGCCTAACGTTCCATTTGCACCCCGTGTTACTGTATATCTGTTTGTACAATTAGGAGGGTTTGTAGAACTGCATACCGTTACGCCTGCTTTACTTCCGTTAACAGAGACAAATTCAGCACCATTCAAAAGAAGTGCTGTTTTCCCCCCGTCTTTACCTTTGTAGTATTCATCTTTTCCCGGTCTGTGTTTATTGTCTGCACAGAAAAAGTTCGTTCCTGTATTAGGTGTTTTTTCTTCTTTATATAGTTGAATTACGTCACCGCGCTTCAACTGGATTTCCCCCTGAACTCTATATGGATAACCGGCTTGTGCTGGAGCAACATTACATCCCCCATTAGCCAAATCCCATTCAGATCTCCAGCTGGATTCACCATACTGTCCAAAAAGATAGATAGTATACCAGCCATCATATTCTACATAGTATTTATCACCATTAACACCCAAATCACCATCCTGAACTTTAGATTCCTTATCCCAGGTGACAGAAGCATCTTTACCTGCGCCGCCCCCGCCAATCATAGTAACATTCAGCAGGTTAACATATTTGGGAACTTTGAAATTTTTCTGACAGTTGCCAAGTTTCCAGCCGGCGCCGCCAGGTGCCGGTATTTCTGCATTTTTACTGGTGGAACTAAAGTAATATTCCTGATTGTTAAATACTGTACAGGCATAAAGTCCGTGAGGTGTCTGAGGGTCAGCCTTTTTCAGTTTTTTGGGAAGTATAATGCCTGAACCCAGAGCCAAAATAGCCACGAAAAGAAGAATCATAATCATCTCCGCAAGGCTAAATGCATCTTTTCTGGAAAGGCTGCGGGTTTTATTTTGAACAATATTTTTTATATGAGCCAGAAAATCAAAAAGCATGCAGCCCTGAACAGAGTTCAGGGATGCTTGCTTTTGAGGTTTTTTATTACTTTTTTCCATCATTTTCCTCTATTTTATTTAGTGCTTACCAGCTTACGATAATCATACCGTTGTCGCCTCGTCCGGCAGGAAGAACGGTCCATCTGCCTCTAGGATCTTCGTCCTCTATACGGCTATATTGATAATAACGCTCTGGCAAGTTGAAAGGACCTTTACGGTTATGAATCTCTACATCACCGGCCTTACCGCCATTGCTGACACCTTCAATACCCATAGAGTTATATCTTTGACCGTTGCTGGCTACATCTGCTTTATCTACATCCGTAGTTTTTGAATAGCAGCCTTTGTACGCACCTTTACCGCCTTCTGCTGTTACCCAGCTGAAGAATGTGTCGCCGCCGTCTTCATTGTCTCCGCCGCCTCTGCCGACCTGAAACTTCATATTTCTAGCGCCGGCAGTCGGAAGCATAGATGCATTAATTTGACCTGCCTGACCATGGCATCCGACATAATATTCGAATCTATCAAGGTCTACATAAAGCCCCTCTTCACGGGTAGCGTCTTTCGACGGCTGTTCAAAGCCAGATACATGTATCTGGTTATACCCATTTGTACCGTTTGTTGCACACTGTGTTGAGCCACCTCTTGAATTAGGGAAATTCGGGTGAGGTCCGCAGTTATTGCAGCAATTAGTACCGGTTGTGCCAAGGAGTCCTGCTGTACCGCCCCATGTAGTTACAAGTTTTTTCTTACTTTCATGAACTACTGTACCCTCACCGGTTTGACTATCACCACCGGAAATAGTTTTGACTATTTGGTTATAATCATAAGACTCTGCGTCATTTGCTTTCGTAACCTGATATCCTCCGGCAGTACCGGGATTATACTCTTTATAAGTGCCAAGTGCGTCCTTGGTAATAGACTCACCTGTCTTCATTTGAACTTTTCCGGATACTGGTTGTGAACCCGTTCCTGCTGTTGCTGTAGGCAAAGGACCTCTATGGTTTCTTGTACAGTATCCGGCATAATAATTGTTGCATTTAAACCTACTACAATGCAATCCCCAGTTACGACCACAACTGTCACACACTTCTCTAGTGCCAGAACATGTTTCACATTCATAAGCACCACCAGTTACACGACCATTTGTATATTTACCTTTAAATAAAGATTTTAAAAGATTATTAGAAAGTATATCTGTATTAGTTATTGAATCACGGAAAATCACAACTCCACTGCTAGAAGAGCCAGACGAACTGCTGGACGAACTGCTGGACGAACTGCTGGACGAACTGCTGGATGAACTGCTGGACGAACTGCTGGATGAACTGGAGGAACCAGTATATGAACAATTACAGCTATAATCGTAGCTTTCATCACGACAGTTACAATCTTCGTAATATTCATAACATTCATAAGGCTCATATTCAGCCCAATATCCCTTACAACCACCGCTATTGCAGCCACCGTTGTTGTAATACTCGTCATAAAAATATCCGAGATTGCCATATTCATGATATCCTGATGGAGTATATATACTGCTTCCTGCTGTACGTGTCATAGCACTACCGCCATCAGCACCTTTAATATAGACACTATATGTACCATCAATAGGGACAGCTTCACCCCAGTTGATATGTTCTACATAGTATTCCCATGGTGTAACTTTAGCCGGTGAACCGCCGCCGCCTGCACCATAAACCTCAACATAAAGGTATTTTACGTTTTTACCAGTTCCGGGGAATGTACAACCTTTAGCCCATTCGCTGTCAGGCGGCAAGTCATCATCGATATCCTTTGCCCTTGCTGAATGCAAAGTTCCGTTGATATACTTACAAGCCCATTTCCCGTGCTGGGAGTTGTTGTCAATAGTCCTGTGTTTTTTGGTAAAAACAGGAACTGATGCAGCAACAAGCAGGGCAACAACCAACATTGTTACCAATGCTTCTGCCATTGAGAATGCTCTTTTTTCCATCATTTTCTTTTTCATATCCTATCTTTTCTTCTATCGATTGCTGTTATACTAGTCATATATTTTGTATATGATATTATATATATAATTCCCAATTGTATTCATAATATCACACTTTGTTAATTTTTTATATGATATATTAGGAGTATTTGCCGCAATTACTACATACATCTGCTTGCTAAAGCAATATATATTAATTATTTACATATTTTATTAAAACAATATAACAGAAACTAATGTTTAAATTTTTAATGATTTTTTTTACAAAATTTTATATAATATAATAATTATTTATTGAGGAATTAAAAAATGACAAGACAGCCGTTTTTTTATGACATAACACTTCGTGACGGTAATCAATCACTAAAAAAGCCATGGAATCTTGAGGAAAAAGAATTTATCTTCAACAAACTTGTTGATTTTGGTGTACAGGCTGTAGAGGCAGGATTCCCAGCTGCATCAGAGATGGATTTTGAGGCTTGCCGACGATTGGCAGAAATTGCTCCGAAACATCTTGTTATAAGCGGTCTTGCAAGATGTGTGGAAAGTGATATAAAAACGGCAGTTGAGGCAATAAATATTTGTGAAAAGCCAAGACTCCACACATTTATTGCAATGAGTCCGTTTAATA
Organism: uncultured Lachnospiraceae bacterium; assembly: GCA_944381475.1. Classification (GTDB taxonomy): domain Bacteria; phylum Bacillota; class Clostridia; order Lachnospirales; family Lachnospiraceae; genus UBA4292. The sequence continues at coordinate 5,643 of CALWLH010000126.1, forward strand.
TGAAATATGTTTTGAATAAATCACCGGAAGAAGTCAGGAAAACAGCGATAGACGCTGTTTCTTATGCAAAATCACTTATGGGTAAATCAGGAGAAGTGCAGTTTTCTGTTGAGCACTTCGGAGATTGTATGGAAAATCTCGAGTTTGTTATTGATACGCTTAAAGAAGTAGTTAAAGCCGGCGCTACTGTGATTAATCTGCCGAATACAGTAGAACGAACAAGAGTAAAAATATTTGTTGATATGGTAGAAAAAGTCTACAATGCCCTGCCTAAAGATATAATGATTGCTGTTCACTGTCATAATGATCTCGGAATGGCTACAGCAGCGACTGTCGAAAGCTATTTTGCCGGTGCAACACAGCTGGAATGCTGTTTAAATGGTATAGGAGAAAGGGCAGGCAATACAAATATGTATGAAGTAGCAGTAGCCCTTCACAATAGCGGAGTCGATGTGCCTTTAAAGCTTTCCGATATCTACGAACTGGCATTAACTATCTCAGATATGACAAAAATTCGCATCCCTGACCTTGCGCCTCTCGTTGGGGCAGAAGCTCTTGCACATAGAAGCGGCATTCATCAGGATGGTGCTATAAAGACTAAAGATATGGAAAAAGGCGCATACAGACCTATTCATCCGACGCTCATCGGACGAAAGGATGATGAAAAACTAGGTTTTACCAGTCAGTCCGGCAAAACTGCAATATTTGAAATTATTAAAGATGCAGGATATCCGATTACTATACAGGAGGCTGTTCGTATATCTCCGATTGTTAAAGAAGCGGCAGAAAAAGTCGGAGAGCTGCCAACAAGAAATATTATCGATATTTACTTTAATGAAGTTTTCAATGTAAAAGGCGATTTCAGGCTTGTTAGTTTTGAAAAACTTACAGACGGAATTTTCAATCTAAAATTTTTCCACAAAGATAAATGTTATGATCTTAACGGGCAGGGAAACGGTC
>CALWLH010000127.1 GCA_944381475.1 uncultured Lachnospiraceae bacterium
GGAGCGAGTGGAGAAAGAAAATGGCTGCTAATGTGAGTAAGGAGGATATGGATAGCTTTCTGGAAAGCATGAAGCAGGCATTTATCAGCATGGCAGGAGGGGGCAAGTGAAAAAGTTTAAGATTAAATGCCCTCACTGCGGGCATGAGCAAAAAGTCATGTACACCCCGGATGCAGAATGCCGGGGTGTGTTTATCAAGTGCCAGGCAAGGCACTGTAAGAAGGAATTTGAAATTAAAATAAGCAGGGACAAGTAGTGCCATGTGCCGATGTCTCACGGAAAGGATGTGAGGGCATTGGGTAGCAATAGTGCGGGCGATATTATACTGAATATAACAGCGGATAAAAAGCTACTGGAAAAAATACTCCAGGGGATTGAGAAGGATGGCAGCAAGGCGGGTAAATCCTTAGAAAAGGGCTTTTTGCCATCGTTAAAGAAAATCGGTACTGCGGTTGCCGGAGCTTTTGCTGTGGGGAAAATCATCAGCTTCGGGAAATCCTGCATAGACTTAGGCTCCGATCTGGCCGAGGTACAAAACGTTGTAGATGTCACCTTCGGCAGCATGTCCGCCCAGATTGATGAGTACGCCAGAAACGCCATGAAAGTTTCGGGCCTGTCGGAAACGATGGCCAAGCAGTTTACCGGAAATTACGGCGCTATGGCTAAAGCCTTTGGCTTCTCCACTAAAGAAGCCTATGACATGAGTACAGCCCTCACCAGCCTGGCGGGGGATGTAGCATCCTTCTACAATCTGGATCAGGAAGAGGCATACACAAAACTGAAGTCCGTGTTCACAGGGGAAACGGAATCCTTAAAGGAGCTGGGTGTAGTAATGACCCAGACCGCCCTGGACAGCTTCGCCTTGGCAAACGGATTTGGCAAGACCACCAGTACCATGACAGAGGCGGAAAAAGTATCCCTGCGATATGCCTTTGTACAGAACCGGCTGTCTGCAGCTGCGGGAGACTTTGAGCGGACTTCTGGGGGCTGGGCAAACCAGATGAGGGTGCTCAATCTGCAGTTTGAGTCCTTTATGGCCACCATAGGTCAGGGACTGATCAACGCCCTGACCCCCGCCCTGCAGATGCTAAATAGGCTGATGGAACGCCTTCAGGTAGTTGCCCAAGCCTTCAGTGATCTGACGGAACGCATCTTTGGTTTTTCCGAAAGCAGCAGCGGGGGTACGGGAGCAGCAGCTGCGGATATGGCAGCCGTGGCTGAATCAGCCTCTGAGGCGCAGGAGAGCCTGGAGAAGTCGTCTAAATACCTGGCAGGCTTCGATGCTATGACAAAGGTGAGCAGCGCATCTTCCGGAAGTACCAGCACAGAGACCGGGACTTCCGGAAATACATCTGCTAGCACTGCCATAGTAAATTCTGCTGCTAGCGTGAAACAGGTATCCCTGTTTGAGAAAGCCCTGGACAGCCTCTTGGGAAAATTTAATCAGGTAGGAAGCTGGGTTAAGTCAAAGTTTGAAAAGCCTATACGTGATGCGATAGGTAAGATAAGCAAGCCTCTTGGAGATTTGAAGACCACCTTCGGGCGGGTGTTTGGGGATATTCAGGGGCTGGGCAGCTCATTTGTATCCTGGCTGTCAACCGGTTTTGCGGGGAATATAGCAAGTATTATAGCTCTTATCAGCAGTAATATAGCCGGTATTTTGGGCCTTACCAACACTGCCATCAGTGGTATCTGGGACAATCTGCTGCAGCCTCTGCTGTCAAGGTTATCAGGGGAGTGGCTGCCTAAGCTATCAGAAATCTTCGATGAAGTTTTAGGGCTTTTTGCCCATGTGAGTGATGAGATTTGGAATGGGCTTAATACCCTCTGGAATGAATGCATAAACCCCATATTGTCGCTTATAAGCAATGTCGTTATCGGTGTCATAGATGGGATTTTTGCAGCCTGGGAGCAGTATGGACAGCCTCTCATGGACTCCCTCCACAATCTTATCAAGGAGACAGGCGCAACTATTCAAACGTTCTGGGAAACAATCCTGAAGCCTGTTTTCGATAACCTGATAGAGCGCATTCAGGAGCTTTGGGATAACCACCTGCAGCCTTTGTGGAAAAAGCTGTGCGGGGCATTTCTGCAGATTACCACTGCCTTGGCAAATGCCTGGAATTTTTTCATGGTGGTGCTACAGGGCTTCATGGAGGAATGGGGACCAGGAATCACCAGTGTTATCAACTTTGTGGTTGATACTATAGGAGAAGGCTTAGGGATCATGATAGATGCCTTGGGCGGGCTCCTGGACTTTGTTGTGAATATTTTTACCGGAAACTGGTCCGAAGCCTGGGAGCAGGTAAAATCCATATTTGGAAGTCTGGGTGATTTTTTCAATGGCGTATGGTTATCCATTAAGGACATATTTTCGGGGATCCCCGACTGGTTCCGAAATAAATTTTCTGCAGCTTGGCAGGCTGTAAAAGATGTATTTTCAAAAGGTGGAGAGGTATTTGCCGGCATTAAGGATGGCATCTTATCTGAGCTCAAAAGCATTATTAACGGCCTGATCAGCGGCATTAATAGCGTGATCTCTGTGCCGTTTAATGGTATTAACGATGCTCTAAACGCTATTAAAAGCATTAACATCCTGGGAGCAAAGCCCTTTAGTGGCCTGCCGAACATAGCGGTCCCCCAGATACCAATGCTGGCACAGGGCGGATATGTAAAAGCAAACACCCCACAGCTGGCCATGATCGGAGATAACCGTCACCAGGGCGAGGTAGTATCTCCAGAGAGTAAGCTGCTGGATATGGCATATCAGGCGGCAAATATGGCAGCCGGTGGAAACACCAGCCTGCTGCTGCGGATCATCACCCTATTGGAGCAGCTGGTAAGCCTGGTACAGGATGGCGCCGATATCGTGTTGATGGTGGACGGCGAGGAACTGGCACGGGCGACAGCAAACGGATCTATAGCCATTAAGCGGCGATACGCTACCACGGAGGTGAAATTTGTATGAGTTTAGATTTATATGCCGGAGGGGTGCTGATGCCCTCTCCGGTGGAAGTCAGTGTGGATAATGAGATCATATGGAGTGAGGATAGCGGACGAACCCTGGACGGGGACATGGTTGCCGATGTAGTGGCTGAGAAACAGACGCTGTCCATCAGCTGGGGATATCTTACGGATTCCCAGCTGGAGATGATAAAGACATATATGATCGCCGGATTTTTTCCTATCAGCTTCTGTGGGATAACCATCACGGTTTACAGGGGCACCCTATCTTATGTGATAGCCGGGGAATACGGCGGCGAGATCTGGCACAAGAGTGCGAGTGTAAAGGTGGTGCAGCAATAAATGATAAACACATCAGCGGAATACAAACAGGTAGTAGAGGGTAACAATCGGAACTGGGTTATCAGCTTAAATTTTACCTTTACAGATGGCGCTACCCTGGAGCTGACGGATAAAACCCAACTGATGAGCCCTGGTCTTACATATGATGCCGGTACCAGCTCTCCCAGCAGCTTTGATATTGGCTCCGCGATCATCAGTAAGCTGGATATCAGTCTGAACAACAAGGAGGGAGCTTTTGATGCTTATACCTGGGTAAACGCTTCTGTGGTGTTAAAAGTGGGGTTGGTGTTGTCAGAAACCACGGAAACACTGCTAATCGGAACCTTTTATGTGGATAAGGCTGTAAATGGCGGAGTCACTAAGGTACTAAAATGTCTGGGGCCGCTGGCACTGCTTGACAAGGATTACTCTGTCAGCAGGGCTTATCCTGCAACGGTATATCAGGCTTACTATGATGCATGTACAACTTGTGGGGTAGTGCCCCAGGAGGCAAGTATAACCTGCGGTGAACTGGAGGTGAGTGAGAAGCCGTCGGGAGTGACCTGCAGGGAGGTGTCCGGGTATGCTGCCATGCTCTCCGGCGGTGTGGTTGCAGAGACTCCCGACGGTGGAATCTGCATAAAGCACTATGGCACGGAGGTGGTTAAGACCATTACTAAGCTAAACTCCCGGAGTATAGAAGATAACGACATAACCATAACCGGGATACAGGTAAACTACGGAGATGAGATTTATCAGAGCGGCGCAGCAGGGTACATGCTTTCCATCGCTGATAACCCACTCATTACCAGTGCTGAGAGCGCCACAGAGGCCGCTACAGCGGCCCTGGCAAATCTCCTTACACCATTCCGCCCTCTATCAATCAAATGCCCCCTGGACCCCTCTCTGCAGCCGGGAGACCGTATAGCAGTGGTTAGCAAAGGGGAAACCTTTTACACTTATGCAACGGGGATTAAGTGGAGCCTAAACGGCAGCATGACCATCACCTGCGGAGCCAAGACGGAGCGCGACCAGGAATCGGACAGATACAGTGCTATCAGTAAGACTCTGATAACCAATATAGCAAAGGATGTGTCTAACCAGGCCATCAGCAGCTATGACTTTATGGCCACACAGCTAAATGCGTTGTTGACCAATGCTATGGGATATCACGAGACGGTGGAGGTGCAGGAGGACGGCAGCCAGATCAAATACGCACATGATGGACCTACGCTGGCAGAGTCTACAATAGTTTACAAGCAGACTGTAGATGGCTTTGGGTACAGCACTGACGGTGGCCAGACATACACATCTGGCTGGACTGCAGAGGGCAACATCCTGGCAAAGGTGCTGACAGCGATCGGCATCAACGCCGACTGGATTCGCACCGGCGACCTGGTTGTCGGCGGCGCCAGCGCAAATGCAGACGGGGCCATCAAGGTGTACGATGCGGACAATAATGTGATCTGTACCATAGACAAAACCGGATTTATG
>CALWLH010000128.1 GCA_944381475.1 uncultured Lachnospiraceae bacterium
ATCCCGGTTTGAAGTGGCGGTGTAGAAGACGGTATCTACATTTTCATTTACATACTTCTCAAATTTGTAATAATAGTCCCTGGCGATGCGGCCGAAGCGGTATTTAATAAATTTTAAGTCGATCACATCCCGGATATTAAAATCCAGTCCCACGTAGGGCTTGATCTGCTCCAAATAGGAGGAGGTATCAGCAAGCTCTTTTTCCAGGGATGAAAGCTGATCTGTGTGCTCCTTCAGGGCTTCATTCAGCGAATGCACAAGCTCCCGGGCTTTTTCCGTGGTAATGGGCGCAGGGGGCGGCGCTGCTCCCTCCACCCGGGAAAGAAGATCATTTACATTTGCAAGATCCTCCTTATAGGGATTGGCCTCGACGAAGGGCCGCAGGTCGCTGACAGTCTTCAGCTCCGACAATGCATTTTCCAGATGCATATCGTATTTGGTGAGATACTGCTCCACAACTCTGTCGATTTCCCCCACAGGTCCGGTAATACTTAGAAATTTCATTTTCGTAATCATGAAAAACCTCCTTGCCTACAAATCTGAAGGCACGAATTTGCGTATTTCATCCGGGGTCAGACCGTAACGTATACCCTCGATTATGGGAATCAGGTGGTCGATTTCCTCTTCCTTCTGGTAGAGATAACGGTTTACCGTGGCGATGGAATAGGGATTTTTTCTGCTGCATGTGCGGTAGATATGTCCTAAAAGTTTTCGGGAAACCTGACTTAAATATGCCAGATCATCCGAAGGAATCCATTTGGCGTAATAGGTTTTCTGAAGCACACGGGCAAATTCCTCCTCGCTCTCTGCGCGGATGAGCGCCTGGATGTCCGCAGTTTTAAGCCGGTAGCAGATGGGAATGATCATGGGATAAATGTCCGTATCCGCCATGGAAAAATGCTTACGGCACCGGTATATCCACTGCAGATTCAGAAGATCGATCTTGGTGCCCAGGGCGGCTGCCGCATCCGACTTTTCCTTATCGGTCAGATTCTTTTTGTTTAGATTCCACACATAGGAAAAATAGTGCAGATCCAGGGCGGTCTCATAGTCCCCTAAGCGGCGGTTCCCGGAATTATAGATGGGAGCCAGCAGCTTTTCGTAGGAGGAGCCGGACAGGGCAGACATATATTCATCCAGGCTGGCGCACCGGTTCAGGGCCGCCAGGTTTAGCCGGGAGTGCCTGTGAAAAAAGGCATCAAAGCTTCCAAGAGCAACATCCGGGCTGGCGGGATTTGCGGCATTTCTGAGACATTGCTTTATAATCATAACCTCATAGTGGATAAAATAACCGTCCAAAAATGCCCGTTCCCTCATGCTGGAAAATCGGTATAGTCCAATAAAGTCAGTATACAGCGAATCCATGAGCCTGCGCTCAATGGCGTCACGATGGCTGATTTTTGCATAGGCATCGGAGAATGCATCCGCATAGGCATCTGTGTGTCTTAAGAACTCCAGAGCTTCCATGACCGTGCTTTTTTGAATGAGCTCGTCATAATCCTTAGCCTTCAAAAGGCGGCGGTTCATGGCATGAACCTTCGTGACGATACCGCTGTACCTGATCAGGCCTGCCATTGATGTCCGGTGACTTTCTCAAAAATCTCACCGGCAATTTTATCCTGATTTTGTTGGTAGCTGGTTTTCACAGAAAGGATCTGCGCTTCTGTGTCGGCAGTCAGCTTTTGGAGCTGGGCTTCGATCCGGGCGTCCATCTGCGCCTTCTGGGCGTTTATTTTTTCCTCCGTCTTTTCGGAGAGGCTTTGGTCGAATTCGAGAGTTTTCTTCTGCATTTGCTCCTGCATTTTGTGTTTCTCCTCGGCGGTGTGGTCGAGGATGGACACAGCGGCAGCGTCAATTTCCTTTAAACGAGCAACAATCGCTTCCATCTGTATTCTCCCTTCCTTCTTTCTTTATATCTCACACATCATACTCCTTTTTCACTGAAAATTCCAGCGGAAAATATAGGCGGATGATGCTGCGGGCTTTTCTTTTGAATAAAAATGTGATACAATATGCATGTGCAGCTGCCGCTTGATGAAGCCGGATTTTGCAGGGCAGCTGTTTTTGGGCGTAAGGCGCTGAAAAGCCATACCCCTTTGCTCAGCATCTCAATATAGCACTTTGCGTTCAAAAATAAAAGGGATATGAAGCAGATTTTATCAAAGATTTATAATAGTGAGCATAAGAACCGCCGGCGTCGGGCCATGCTTGTTCGGCCGACAGGAATGCATTTAGAGAAAGGAGACGCTGCCTCCGCAGCATAGGAAACCATGAGACTTCGCAACATACCCGGAGCCAGGGAGGAGATGCTGGTGAATCCCTATGTGATCCAGCATCCTGAAACCTATAAGGGTCGCTGGAAGGAGGTGTTTGGCAATGACCACGCCCTTCATCTGGAAATCGGGATGGGAAAGGGCAAGTTCATTACCACCCTTGCATCCAAGCATCCGGAGATTAATTATATTGGTATAGAGAAATATTCCTCCGCCCTCATCAAGGGGGTAGAAAAGCGGGAAGCCATGGAGGATTGCAAAAATCTGTTTTTTCTTCGCTTTGACGCAGAATACATCAACCAGGTTTATGGGCCGGGGGAGGTGGAACGGATTTATCTCAACTTTTCAGATCCCTGGCCGAAGGCCCGTCATGCCAGACGCCGGCTCACAAGTCCGGAATTTTTGCGCCGGTATGAGCAGATGCTTCTTCCCGGGGGCGTCCTGGAATTTAAAACGGATAATCAGGAGCTGTTTACATTTTCCCTGGAGTCCGCGGAGTATGCGGGCTGGAAGCTGCTGGAGGCAACCAGGGATCTGCATCATCAGGACACCATGCTCCTGGATAATGTGATGACGGAGTATGAGGAAAAATTCTCGGCTATGGGTCAGCCCATCTGTAAGATGATCATCCAGGTGCCGGAGATAGGGCGGAGGGCGGATACTTCCAAGTAAAATGCATATAATGATGTTGGGGTCAAAAGGTATTTTGACCCCTGATATCGGGTAGAGGCATGCCCGCTAAAGCGGACCTGCCAAGTCGCATTCGCCAATAAAATGCTTCGCATGGGCGAATGCTCACGGATTGCTCCGTGCTGAAGCACTCTCGCAATCCTAAAACAGCTCAAATTCGCTCATTTTTCTGAGAAAAATGGCTACTTTTCGCTGTTTTGTGGGTCCCAAAGTCATGCATTACCATGCGAGC
>CALWLH010000129.1 GCA_944381475.1 uncultured Lachnospiraceae bacterium
ACATGCCATTTTCCATAACCTTCAGCTTTCCGGCACTGCTTTCAAAATAAACGTCCACCCTCTCAGGGTCAAAGCTGACGCCGGAGTAGCCCAATGCGCAGAGGATACGTCCGCAGTTTGCATCATGTCCGAATACCATCGCCTTGGTGAGTGAGGAAGTCACTACGGACTTTGCCAGTGTTCTGGCATGTTCTTTTGTATCAGCGCCTACAACCTTTACCTCAAACAGGCAGGTGCATCCCTCTCCGTCTCCTGCGATTTTTTTACTTAAGGCTTCCATTACAGCGTGAAGCGCCTCACAGAATGCGGCATAGTCCCCATTTTCCTCGGTAATCATTTCATTGCCAGCCAGACCGTTGGCCATCAAAAGCACCGTGTCATTGGTGGAGGTGTCCCCGTCCACGGAGATCATATTAAAGGTGTCCACAACATCCGCCTTTAATGCCTTTGTCAAAAGCTCCTTGCTGATCGCCGCATCCGTTGTCACAAAGCAGAGCATGGTACACATATTGGGATGAATCATGCCGGAGCCCTTGCACATGCCGCCGATGGTGGCTGTTTTGCCTCCCACACTGAAGGTGTAGGCCACCTCCTTGGGTTTGGTGTCCGTGGTCATGATGGCACGGGCCGCAGTATGCCCATCCTCCAAGTTACCGCCCTTTGCAGCCGCCAGAAGAGAAACACCGTTTATGATCCGGTCAATGGGAAGCTGCATCCCGATGACGCCGGTGCTGGCAACGCCGACCGCCTCTGCCGGTATATTCAGCTCCTTCGCCGCCGCCTTTGCGGTCTGCTCACAATAGCTGTAGCCCTCTGCGCCCGTACATGCATTGGCTATACCTGCGTTGATCACCACCGCCTGCATGTTCTCACAGTCCTCCACAAGATGCTTATCCCACAGAACAGGCGCCGCCTTCACCACATTGGTGGTAAAGGTTCCCGCTGCCACGCAGGGAACAGAGCTGTACACCAGGGCCATATCATCCCGGCCCTCATACTTGATTCCGGCAGCCACACCCGCCGCCTCAAAGCCTTTTGCGGCTGTGACGCCGCCTTCAATTTTTGTCAACATATTAATCCTCTCCCTTACTTATTGTAGGCAATAATGTTTTCCTCATTTAATGTGAAGTCGTAATAATTCAAGTCCTCTCTTTTAGTCCAGCCGATCTGCCTCCAGAAGGCGTTTCCTACATCGTTGACCGTAAAGGCAATAAGGGAAACCTTGTTGATATGCTCCGCACACAGGGCCTGCATACAAAATACCACCATGGCCTTTCCAATGCCCTGCATCCGGTGATCCTCCCGCACGCATACATGGTACAGGCACCCTCTGCGTCCGTCATGACCGCAGAGGATCGCCCCCACGATCTCGCCGTTATCCACCGCCACCACGCTGGTAGTGGGATTTCTCTTTAAAAAGGTCTCCACGCCTTCTCTTGAATCATCCACGCTTCTGATGGCAAAGCCGTGAATGGTCATCCACAGCGCATATACACCGTCATAATCCTCTTTCGTCATTACCCGAATCTCTGCTGCCATAAAAACCTCACTCTAGGGAAACATGGGCGCCTGCATCAGACCTGTGGTCTCCGGCAGCCCGAACATCAGGTTCATGTTCTGTACCGCCTGACCTGCCGCGCCCTTCACCAGATTATCCATGGCGCCCATCATGATCACATGGCCTGTCCGCTCATCAATCTTAAAGTTTACATCCACATAGTTGCTGCCCTTCACCCAGCGGGTCTCTGGAACAGCGTCCTTCTTTAATACACGGACAAACTGCTCATCCCCATAAGCCGCATCATAGACGGCCCTTACCTCCTCGTATGTAACGGTTCTCTTTAAATTTGCATAGGCAGTGATTAAAATACCGCGATTCATGGGAACAAGATGGGGTGTGAAGCTGATCACCACTGGCTCTCCCGCAATATAGCTTAACTGCTCCTCGATCTCCGGGGTATGTCTGTGAGTTGCCACACCGTAGGCCTTGATGGTGTCGTTGACCTCACAGTAAAGATTTGCCACCTTTGCCCCCCGGCCCGCACCGGAGGTACCGGACTTTGCATCCACAATAATGGATTGGGGGTCAATGAGCCCTGCCTTCAGCAGCGGATAGATGGAAAGGGTGGTGCATGTGGGATAGCATCCGGGATTTGCCACCAGGCGGGCCTTCCTCACCTGCTCCCTGTTCAGCTCACAGAGGCCGTATACCGCCTCTTTTATAAACTGAGGCGCCCCATGCTTTAAGCCGTACCACTGCTCGTATGTAGCCACATCCTTGATTCTGAAATCTGCGCTCAAATCCACAATCTTCGTCTTAGAAAGGATTTCCTCACTGACCAGGGAAAAGCACAAGCCCTGGGGGGTAGCGGTGAAAATCACATCCGCTGCATCCGCCAGCTTTTTAAATTCTTCAATTGTTGATTCACTTTTGTTTCAATATTGAATCTTTTTCCGATTTGCTGAATAATATCTAAAACTTTTTTTTCAAATTCTTTTTCTTTGGTTGGCGGATTT
>CALWLH010000130.1 GCA_944381475.1 uncultured Lachnospiraceae bacterium
CTCATTGATCCGATCTATAAACATTTTTACTCCTTATCACTCAAAAACTTGAGATTTTTGCTTGACAAAATAAAGTAGTTGTAATATATTAATCTATAATCTCAATTACTTTAGTCAAGGCAAGTATTATCTTTAAACATTTATGCTATCAAAAATGGAAAAACTTGTCAATGAGTTAGGACATTGAGAAATAGGAGGTAACCAGATTAGAAGGAGGTGTAATTCAAGCCTGGCAAAAAATAGAGTAAAAGAAAAAGACGCAGCAGCCGGAGCTGAGCGTCTAATCTTTAAGTTTGCTAGTAATGCATAGATTAGGTATCATCATCAGATTTAAGAAGCTTTTTTTGTGTATTAAGTAGTTCTTTTGCCATGAGCAGAAGATACTGTTGAGTTTCTTGAGTTAAATGTGCAAATATTTCTGTAAATTCCTTTTCATAGGGAGAGGACAGAAACATTTCACCTTGACCTGTAAGTAACCAATTTTCGTTGACGTTGAAGGTTGAACATATTACTTTTACATATTTACTTGCCAAAGGGCGCTTTCCATTTTCAATCATAGAATATGCTGTTTGAGTGATTCCTAAATGCTTTGCAAATTCGGTTTGGCTAAAGCCAAGAGCTTTCCGAATTTCTTTTAACCGATTAACCAGTTTAATCACCTCCTATATGATAATGCAATATTACTTTATCACAGACAATATCGAAAAGCAATAACAAAAACTAATAATTTCAGCACAAAGTTAATAAAGGTACTTGACCTATTATTAATATTGTGCTACTATATTATCACATAATTAATGAAAGGATATGGAGCATGGGAAAAACAATTATAGAAGAAACTACAGACATTCTTAAAAAACTGTCTCCCAAAAATCAATCGTATTTTATGACATTAGTAAGAGTGGCAGAAGTAGCTGAAAATGGTGTAAGAAACGAAACAGCAATTCAATCTACCACAAACTTTAAAACAGACTGCAGGATTAAAAACCAGACAACATAAATATGGCAAAAATGAAAAGATTGAACAAGAAACTGCTGGCATCCAAAAGTAGTTTCAGTATCTTGTTGGATCTTCAGAACGCCCAACGAGGTAATCAAGGGATACATCAAAATAATCAGCAAGAGCAATTAGTTGAGTAGAACTGGGTTCCCGCTCTCCCTTCTCATACCTTTGATATGTGCGAATATTCATATTAACAGCTTTTGCTATATCTTTTTGCATAAGGTGTCGAGAGTTTTTTAAATATAACAACCGTTCAGATAAGGTCATAAATTTCTCCTTTCAAAGGACTTGACACGACCAAACAGACGTGTTATATTATCTTTAGTGGGCGTCCGAATGGTCGTTCTCAAAAAAAGGATGGTGGTGATGTGGAGTCAAAGTTAAAAATTGTACGTGAAAGTAAGGGCTTTACGCAAGTGCAAGTTGCTATTAAAGCCCAGATATCAGTCAGAGGCTATCAAAGAATAGAAGCGGGTACACGCGTCCCAAACGTACAAACCGCTCAAAGGATAGCCCAGGTTCTTAACACGAAGGTGGAAGATATCTTCCCGCTCCCTGGACAGGATGCCATTGCCCAGGAAGCGGAGCCTTCAATTCAAAATTATAGCAGTCTTAAGCTATAGTTGCAAGAAAATTCTTCATTTGAACAGCTTTCGTTGAGAGCTTAAATTCTTTTTTGAGCTTTCAGCGAGGATTGTTCCGGATGGAGCATTCTCATACAACTGAATATTGTCCAAACGGTGAGCCCGGATATTCCGGAGTGGCCGGATGTATATATATACATCCGCAGACATTGAAAAGTCTGCGTTAAAAAAGAAAGTGATTCACGCCGTCTCGCGCTGGGGCGTGCCGGGTAGCAGGTGGAGAGCGCCTCCATCAATCCCGGTTCTGGTGGCAGTGTAGACTTGTCCGCTGTTAGTAACCGGTATAAAATGCAGAATCCCGAGAACCAACTAATGGTTAGAAGAAAATAGAGTTTAAAGTGACGTTTAAAAATGTTTTGCATATTATAAAATACAGCCGTCAGAGGCTAGGAAAAGGAGAGGAGGTCGGCAGAATGAACGATATGGAAAAAGAGATCATCAAGAATATTTATGCTCTGTTATTGAGCTGCGGGCTGATCACAACAGAAGAATATCTGTTGATAACCATGTCGGACAAAAATGAGTATGGAAAAGCTTAGGGCAGTAATATATTGCCGGGTATCGACCTCCTCAGACATCCAAATTGAGTCGCTTGAATATCAGGTAGCTGAAGCAAGAGCAGCTGCTGAAAAGCTCAAATGTGAGTTGGTGGATGAGTATGTAGACGAGGGCGAGAGTGGCACGACCAGCAAGAGAACCCAATACACACGCTTGCTAAAGGATATGCAGACGGATAAGTTTGACATTATCATCACGAAATGCCTCGATCGCCTGAACCGCAATACATACGAGTGGTATCGTTTTGTTGATACGATGGTTCAAAATGGGAAAAAGCTGTATTTCTACCTGGAAAACAGTTATTATTCGCCGGATGAAAAGCTGGTCTTGGGCATCAAAGCCATTCTTGCCGATGAGTTTAGCCGTGAGCTTTCAAAAAAGTTGAACAGCGCGCATCGAAGAAGGCAGCAGGAGGGCAGCAGCGTCATCATAACAAATAATACATATGGCTTCTGCCGAATCGCTGATGAAAACGGAAAATTTCATGTTGCGATCGATCAGGAAGAGGCCGTTCTGGTCAGGCGCATCTTTGAGCTGGCGGTACAGGGCTATGGAGGGCACAGCATTTCCAATTTTCTCTACGCAGAAGGATACCGAAACCGGAATGGTCAGGCATTTGGCGACACCACGATCCGGCGGATCATTAAAAATCCAATCTATTACGGGACAGTTGTCATGCACAAAACTACCTTTGATTTTGAGACAAAAAAGGTAATTCCCGTTCCGGAAAGCGAGTGGATCTATCATGAAGGGC
>CALWLH010000131.1 GCA_944381475.1 uncultured Lachnospiraceae bacterium
ATTCCAATATTTTTATGAGTTTTTTTTCATAATTAACTTTATAATTATATAAAATATTATTATTATTTTTTATATATATATTTTCATCATATTATAATGTAATAGTGTTTATAACACCTATTCAATGACTTATGCTATATCATTTGGAGATGCTGTGGATTGATTCAATTCTCCTATCGCTTGATAGTTATTACAAAGTTCAATCACATTCTCTTTTTATAATTACTCGTGAATCAGATACCTCTTCACGGCTTATTTAGAACAAGATCACAATCGCCAAAAGCCCTGTGGTCCTAAACAATGTCAACCTTTTTACAAAGGAGTATCCTTATGATTTACGTTGGAATTAATGTCATCAAAGGCAAGCACGACTGCTTTATCACATATTTGTATGGTGAAAAACCTCCTTCTAACATATAAGTGTAGGGTTTCAGTACCAAACTGCCAGTTGGGACTTTATCCTCTCATTGTTTAAGTTGTATAATGATTAGGCATCGGTCTAACGACAACTCCTAGGACCATGGGCGTCCGTTGGAAAGTCAGTCAGCCAGTCATTACAGCCGTCCGATTTATGCAGGTTGAACTACTACGGTACGTTCGTTTGATACCCTAGGAGATGGAATCGGCAATGAGAAAGACTGTAAGCGCTCAATAAAATTACGGCTATCTTTTCACTAGGTTTTCATTTATAGTTAAAGCAAAATGCTCCAACTTCAACTTTTCGCTTTGATCTGGCATCTCTGCTGTATCATGTCAGACCAGGGCATCAGCTCTTCTATACCTTCGGGCTCATTTTTGTAGTCCGGCATGTAGAGCAGAACGATCTCCAGATACACGTAAATGTTCAGATTGTTGAGTTTTGCAGTTTCCACTAAGCTGTAAATGATGGAACTGGCCCGGGCGCCTTTGACAGTATCGTGGAACAGAAAATTTTTCCGCCCTACCGCATAGGGGGCGGGCAATATAATAGAGGCAGAATCCATCTTTCTCGAAATGAAGCGCCTTGATCCGGTCACAGCGTCTCCCGCAGAAAAGGAACAGGGAATTGCTGTAGGGATCCAATTCATAGGTATCCCGGACGATAATAAAATGTGCTGACAGGGATCCCATTCTGAATACACCACTGGCGAGCCGTAAGTCCGCTGGATCTACACTGGCTGATCAGTTCTAACCAGTGATCCTGTGAGGTTGAAGTTGTACTCATTTAATCCATCTCCTGTAAAGTAAGAATTTGGACTTTGGAGTAATCAGGTACAGCAAAAGCAACGGAAGATATGAATTGAGATCGCAGCTTTTGTAATTCCAAGATACGGATATGAAGTGAATTACTCCAGGTATCTGAAGTATCTCATAAAATGTGGTTCATTGCTATCCGGTAGATTATTTAGCGCTTACGTTTTAGCCGACACCTCTTCTTAAACTATTTAATTTTATTTGCTACGTTTGCTTTCAAATGTTCCTTCCTTACAATTCTAAGGAGTTGGGATTTAACAGAAAGTCATATAATCCAATATGCACAATGCCGTCTTCATCCGTCCAAGCCTTTGCGTGGGTTTTGGATATGATAATCTTCTTAAAGAAATCCTTCGTGTTTTTTAACGGTCTTAACTCAGTCGTCATTTTATCCGGATCGCTGACAGACAACGCAGACTGAATATAATATCTTTTTGACCCCATATTTACAACAAAGTCTATTTCATATTGTTTCCTTGTTTTTTTGCCTTCGTTGCTTTCTATAATTTCAACAACCCCAACATCTACAGAGTATCCACGGCAAATCAATTCATTATAAATGATGTTCTCCATTATATGTGTTTCTTCCTGCTGTCTGAAATTAAGTCTTGCATTGCGGAGTCCCACATCTGTGCAATAATATTTAAGAGGATACTCAAAGTACTTTTTGCCTTTTACATCATATCTTTTCGCTTCTCTAAACATAAACGACTCAATCAAGTAACCCAAATATTTTGTGATTGTGCTTGTAGATACTTTTATATTCTTTACAGTACCTAAAGTATCAGCAATCTTTTTTGCATTTGTGAGAGAACCTATAGAAGAACACAAATCATCTGTAAGCTCAGTCAGCACATCAGGAAGCTTCACAACATATCGCTCACTAATGTCTTTGAAATATACTTCCGAAAACAGGTTCTTCAGATACATAATCTTTTCTTCATCACGCTTAAAGGATATGATCTGCGGCATTCCTCCATAGAGGGCATACTCCTCATAGGCTTCTGATTTATCCCCGCCGACAAAATCGTAATATTCTTTAAACGATAAAGGAAACAGCTGAACCTGATCGCCCCTGCCTCTAAATGCGGTCATTACATCTTGAGAAAGCAGCTTGGAGTTGCTTCCGGTAACATAAATGTCTACATTACGGAGCCGCATTAACCCATTCAAGACATTATAGAGCTTAATATCTTCCGGATTTTCAAGCTCTTGTTTTGTGATTGCGTACTGCACTTCATCTATAAGAATATAGTACATTTCCTTATTGACAATTTTTGAACGAATATATTTTGAAAGCTCACCGGGATTACGGTACTGCTCGCAGGTGTCATCGTCAAGCGCAATAGAAATGATCTGTTCTTCTTTAACACCGCTTTCTATCAAATAGTCACGGAACAAGTAAAACAGAAGATAACTTTTTCCGCATCGTCTGATTCCGGTAATCAACACTATGCATTATTTTCCGGTGAAGTTTTCTCAGATACAGTCTTAAAAATGTTCATGTCACACCCAAAATATACTTCCTTGATAAGAATTATCTAATCCATGATTGTCATACTCCTTTCCATTTTGCTGTAGTTCAGGGGATATAACAAAGCTAATCGTTTCAATGAAGTTATATAGGTTTGGGCTTAAAAGCCGTTTGAATACAGTTTATGTAAACAGCAATAGTCCATCAAAGATAGGCAAATGACTGCGGAACATAATCGAGACCTACATCTTTAAGTTTTTTGGGCTTATCGTAAAGAGTCACCTCACCAAGCTCATAGGCAATGGCGACCTCCCGTTCCTTATAGTATTCCTTATAATCCTTTTTTAGGATGCCACCAAAACCTCTTGTTTCATGCCATACATACTCAACGTCACCTTCTATGATTCTCAGTAGAGCAGCTTCACCGATGATCTGCTTAATGGGAGCAGTGGCATAAATAACAATTGTATCTACATCTGCTCTGCAGTGAAACTTCCTAAATTCATATTTCTTCTTTCCAGCTAAAATCTGTTTAACGTATTGCGGCTTAATTGATAATAACATTTGAGACATCAACCCTGCCCTCCTTCATAATTTTATCAATCTGCTCCTGTGAAAAACGCAAACTCATGGGATGTCCGCCAGGCCAACAATTGTTATTATTTAACCACGCCCAATTAACATTATTCCCTGCGCCGAAATAGCCGCAGTAAAGCAGTTCTATTACAGTCAATTGGTATAAAGTATCATATTTGATCTTTAACTCTTGATCATAATATACTGACTTATTACCAACGATTTGACGATAGTCATTAAAAGACATCAATGCCTTTCCACTCAATTTTACTTTTGCTATTTTAGTAACCATGCAGTAGGAAGTGATGCATGACTTGTAGCCAGATTTCCCCTGCGTTCCTGTATACTTTCGATATATAAACACAAGATCTCCAGTGCTAAAATTCAAGTTGATGGGAGAACCAATATATACTTTTTTCAGTCCGTTAGCAACACTGATATCAACCCGTTCTTGCAGCGTATTGGCGAGCTCAGAAAAAGCGAACATGGTATCATGATATTGCATATCTATCGCAAGACATCCTGCATGATTGATTTTGCCGCTCACAAAAGGAAAAGCCTTACACGGGTCACTAAGATCCAGTTTCCGACGATCTTTTAGGTAGACACGCTCACCATTCATGTTGTCTCCTACACAAGAAAACCCATATTTCTCAAGAAGGAAGATGAGTGAAACGTGCTTTTCAAATACGGTAACATAAATCTCATTAATACCACTGTCTCGCCACTGCCAAAGAGTCAGCCCAATAGCGCCTTCTCCAATTCTGAGATTACGGTAACGCTCATCGATCTTTATGGTGGTAATTTTAAGACGGGGGACCGCAGGCAAGGTTAATCCATCTTGTAATCTGATTTCTTCAATTTCATTGGATTTTACATTAACAAATGCTCCAACCCCCTGTTCATCCTCAAATACTAATGCCTCTTTCCCCTCCTCTGCTTTTTTGTGAAACCACTCAATAAAGCCCCGACTAAATTCATTCCCTGGATAGTCATTTTTCAAAGAGTCAAAAAACTGATCATCCAGATTAATATCTGCAAAACTCTTACGAAAGAATTTTCCCGCCATACTACCACCTCCTTGTACGGATGAATTCAATGGTACTGTCGATATCACTGCTACCTGTCGAAATCTTCAGTGGCACTTTCATAAGCTCTGACACCTCAGCAGCGTACTTGACTTCTTCATCCTGAAAAGCTTTTATATCAAAGGCAGAATGTTCAACATGATCTCTGTCCTGACGCCTTTTGGCTATGACAGCAGGATCCTCCGTGAGAAGAACAATTGCATCCGGCTCAAGAGTCGTAAACGTGCTGAGCGGAATACGAGTGATTTCACCTTTCTGGTTCAGGAGACAAAAATGTCCATCCAAAAGAAATTCATCACCGCAGGATTTCAAATCTCTAACAGCATCCAACAAATAAAGCTGGTTTTCGTCTATATCATCGACCCGTTTATCAGGGGTAAATCCAGACTTTTTCCTATCAGAGATCAATTTACTGGCAGAATATGATACAACGCCGATTCTATCCTTCAGCAGATTACAAAAGAAGGATTTGCCTACACCGTGAACGCCACTAATGAAAATCATAAGCTTTGTACCCCCTTATGGCCTTAGTATATTCATTTAAAATTATACCATAAATCCAATAGAGTTTCAAGAGGAATGGATGGCAAAATATGCTATGAGCAATATATCAAATCACTTTTGCTTTCGACTAAAGCCTTGACTATTCTCAGTTTCTCGTTCATATGTTCGATTAAATTTTTACACCTTTTACGCCTATATCAAGCAAAAATTATCTCAGCAGAAGAGAATGATATAAACTAGAAATATTGGGAGACGGTTCCATTCTATACGAACTATGCGGTTACCCCCCCCCACTGCACTGTACCAGCCTGCCCATCGATAATGGCAACCTCTGTCAAAACGTATGAGCGGCCGTTCACCTTCCGACAGCTGAGATATTGCCGATCAAGCATCGTATTGACAAGTATGGAATCAGGTGTCATGCTTATAGTCCAGCTGGGAATCATGCCATCAAAGCAATCCACAAGTGCAGAAAGATAGACCTTACCAGCTGGAAGGGCAAACTCTGTAATGTCGGTCAGTCATTTCTAATTTGGCTTATCAGCATGAAAATCCCATTTTATTTTGTTGGGTTTTGACAGATTACTTTTTCTGAAACGGTATTATTTTCACATTTTAATAACCCGTAAATTCATCGATATCATAGCGTTGTTTGTTCTCACAAAAAAGCTGGCCTACCCTATAACGCGCATTCTCATACTTATCTGGTTCTTCATGGCAGCTTCCTGATAATAGTAGCTGCTCTTTGAAAATTTAAGTCGTTTTAGCAAATCGGACAGTGAATATTTATTCTTCGGGGCATCAATAATCACTGTCTTCTCCCTATTTTTGAGAGCTGTCTGATCGATGCCTGGGCCTATTTTAAGACAATGATGGCTTCATTTAAAATGTAAATCTCCCTCTGCATATCTCGGCTCGGAGTCTGCAATTGTGCCAGCTCAGGAGCGTATGCTTCAGAGTCTGCTATCCGAGGATAAGGGTGTATTATAAT
>CALWLH010000132.1 GCA_944381475.1 uncultured Lachnospiraceae bacterium
AAATCCGCAAGGGTTTAGAAGCAGGGGTGGATGTGTCGGTCTATGCCAAGCCGAAGTTTGAAGTAGGACAAATGCGTGAAATCAGAAGGGGTTTAGAAGCGGGACTGGATGTGTCCGTTTACGCCAAGCCGGAGTTTGACGGAGATCAAATGGATGAAATCCGAGTAGGTTTAGAAGCAGGACTGGATGTATCCGTTTACGCCAAGTCGGAGTTTGAAGTAGGACAAATGTGTGAAATCCAAACGGGTTTAAAATATGGGCTGGATATATCCGTTTACGCCAAGCCGGAGTTTAATGTAGGACAAATGTCTGAAATCCGCAAGGGTTTAGAAGCAGGACTGGATGTATCGGTCTATGCCAGGCCGGAGTTTGATGTAGGACAGATGAGGCAAATCCGGCTGGAACAAATCCGGCGAAATTATGAAAGCGGAGCGGAAAGAGGAAGGTTTGAAAGTAAACTTTCAAATCTACCATGATGGCGCAGCAAGTGCGCCGGAAAGAGGAAAATATGAAAAAGAGGGAATTGTTATTTTTAGCGGCAGCGCTGATCCTTTGGGGCTGCGCCGCACCAGCTTCCACTGAGCCTGCCGGGGAAGTGGAAATAACCCAAAAAGAAAGCCAGGCTGAGACGGAGCCTGAAAGCGCAGAGGAGAGCGCAGAAGCCAGCGCGGAGGAGACGGAGAGGGAAGCGGAAACGGAAAGCCCCTCCCATGAGGATGATACCCATGGGGAGACAGAAACGACAGGCACTGCTGCAAAGACTACAGCTGACGAATCAACAGCCGTTAGACCGGAGGGGGCGTCCCAGGAAAGGACAACAGAGGAGGAGACAACACAGCACCGGGGGACAACAGAGGCAGGAACCACAGCCGCGTCTGAGACCCACACGCAGCCCCAGAAGACGACAACACAGGCGGCCGTCGAAGTGCCCAGGGAGACTGTCCCGGAGACCGTCCCGGCCCAGGCATCGGAGACCGCCGCGCAGACCCAGGAAGAAACGACGGTGGCCAGCACTGCGCCTATGGAGACTGCCCAGGAGGCGGCCTATCCTCTCTATATTAGAAACGCCTGGCTGGACTTTACCCCGACCCAGTATGAGGTGTTCGACATGAGCCACTACCATGTGGAGGTGGTTATGAGCGACGGCTCCGTGGTCACTGACCCCCAGGGCTTTGTGGCCTACCCCCAGGAGTTTACCCAGATGCTTACCTGGGTGACGGTTGTATACGGGGATCTGACATACCAGTTTGAGGTGGCGGCCATGCCAAACCTGTAACCGGGTATTCCCGGCCCATTCGCCGGTTTACCATATATAAAAAGGAGAGAAGGAGGAACAAAACATGAAGAATGCTAGCGCTTTGTTGTTTGTAAGCGGGCCCCCATAGGGACGGGAAGGAGCGGAACAATTCTGATTATTTCTGATTATCAAGAAAGGAAAGAGAAGATGATACCAAGATCAAGATTTAGGGATATTGGAAAGCGCATGATGGCGATGACCCTTGGTAGTGCCATGGCTGTGACCGGCGTCTTTTCAAACCTCTCCCTGCCCTCATCCACTGTCAAAACAGAAGCGGCTGAGGAAAGGGAGGAGGCCTACGGCACAGATATCGTCAACGCCGCCATAAAGTACCTGGGCTACGGCTACAGCCAGTCCAGCAGGAACGGCGCAAACGGGACCTTTGACTGCTCGGGGCTTGTAAAGAAGGTCCTGGAGGACACAGGGTTTACAAATGTCCCCAATGACACATCGGACTGGATCAGCCAGATACAAAACGGCACCCTAAGCCTGGACTACAACGGAAGGCTTAAGGACTCCGTTGGCTATAACGGGGTGGTGTATGTGGACAGCCTGGAAGAGCTGCAGCGGCTGTCGGCGGATGATTCCTACAACGGCTACGCCATTGTCTCCCGGACCACCATCTCCACGGATAACCTCCAGGACGCGGGGCTCCCTGCAGGAACCATTGTGGTGACCCAGGCCAGCGGGGGAAGCGCCGCCCATGCCATGATCGTGGCGGGAGACTATGCCGAGCAGATGCCCACGGGGGTGAATACAACGAATTTCTGGTCAAACTACTGGATGTACTATGACCAGGTTATTGAGGAGATGGCTGAGGATTACCCAAACATGGCTTCCAAGATCTCATCCGGACGTTTTGTTGGGTATGTTAGTCAATATACCTATAACATGCGCAACTACGACATATCCCAGGTTATCGACTGGCCCGCGGGAACCCCCTTTGCCTCACGGCAGAAC
Source organism: uncultured Lachnospiraceae bacterium (assembly GCA_944381475.1). Lineage (GTDB taxonomy): Bacteria > Bacillota > Clostridia > Lachnospirales > Lachnospiraceae > UBA4292. The sequence continues at coordinate 2,258 of CALWLH010000132.1, forward strand.
TACTGGCTGATGGTCAACTCCACCGCCACAGCAAACGGCGCCACGGGCGTGGCGGACCTTGGGGGGAGCACATGGGTCATTGACGCGGCAAGCACCGCCCAGGGCGTGCGCATTTCAAACAAGGTGGGCGGTAAAGGAGGAGCCACAGCCCCCGCCTACGTGATCGTCCCTAAGGGCGAGGGGGAGTACAGCGCCTCCATAAACTTTCACAAGCAGAACCAGAACGGGAGTGATGTTTCCGGCGCGGTGTTTACCGTCTACTCCGATGAGGCCTGCGCGAACAGGGTGGCCACCCTGTCCTACTCCTCCGGGGGAAATTACTCCTGGACGGATAACT
>CALWLH010000133.1 GCA_944381475.1 uncultured Lachnospiraceae bacterium
TTTCCTCATGCGCTCTAGACTCCTCCTTGGAAAGGCCGGGCACATTCCAGATATTGGTGCGGATGGCTCCGGGAGCGATGGCATTTACCCTGACGCCGTCCTTGGCCAGCTCCAAAGCCCAGACACGGGTGAAATTGTCCACCGCCGCCTTTGCTCCCTGGTACATGGAAAGGTTTTCGGTTCGGTGGGTGGAGCCTACGCTTGAAAGATTGATGATGTTTCCCTTAGCCTCACGGATAAGGGGAAGCGCGTGAATGGTCATGTTTACCAGCGCCCTCACATCCAGGTCAAAGGTATGATCGTAATCCGCAATAGTCATCTTCTCCAAAGGCTGCACAGGGCACCATCCGGCATTGTTTACCAGAATATCCAGCCTGCCATATTTTTCCTTAACGGTATTTATGACACGCGCAACTGCCTCGTCCTTTGTTATATCCCCTTCCACATAGCTGATTTTTTCATCGGCCTTCGCAGTCTCCTTCAAAGCTGCCGCGGTACGCCCGACTATCACCACATAGGCGCCGTCCTTTGCAAGCCTCTCGGCAATGCCCCGCCCAATTCCTGAACCGCCGCCGGTTACCACTGCTACCTTGTTATCTAACCTTGCCATTTCTTTCTTCTCCTTTCGCGAGTTCTTTGTTTATGCCCCAATTATAACCCGTCCCGCTGCTTGAAAGAAGTCTCCTTTTGTTATAAGGTTTTTACCAAAAGGTTTACTCTGCAAGGTTTTCTCTTAATTTTTTGAATTTGTACTTTCCTTTGCCATGACCAGATATAGGTTCAATAATATCTGCTTGCAGCAGATTGGAAAGAAATTTTGAAGCTCCCGATTTTTTGAGTTCAAGAAGCTCCATAACGGCGCTTCTGCCAAACGCTTCGTCATAGCCAAACTTCTCAAAAAGCCTGCGGACATGAATACTTGTTTTCGCAGAAAAATCTTTTCCTTTTTCGGAAAGCACACTTTCAATGTCCACTTTTGCAATCTGAATGTCCACTTTTATTTCTTCAATGTCCACTTTCTCGCTATTCAAAAGACCGCTTATATGGAGATTTCGATTGTGAAGCTCGTGGTTTTCATTCAAAAGCAGATTTCTGAGGAATACTTCGAGATATTCCGTTGTTTCATGAATACCTTTTTGCAGATTCGTATAATTTGCACGGACTAAAGAATACCGCCGTCGTTCTCGTATTGCCTTCTCCAAAAATATGAATCTGCCACAGCCTTGAAACAAACACGGCAAGATGATGGATAATCTCGTCCATCGAGAGACCCTTGTAGCTAAAATCTTTCTCTTGTGAAAAGTCATATTCCAGCGTTGCCCTCAGTTCCGAGGCACTTCCGTACATAATGGTTGCTCCGTCAAGCACCCATTCCTTTTTCGTTATGTTGTAATCTCTGATTTTTCCTGCGTGTTTGTATATTCCCTGAAAAAGCTTACGGTGGATAGAGATATACTCATTCGGCGAGAACGAAAACGCTGTTTCCGAAAGTATCTCCGCAATACGAGATGAGACCTTATCCGCTTCTTCGGTACGTTCATCATCGGACAAGTGCGCAGGTCTTTCCTCATAATAGCTGTCAATGAGACTCTGCGCTTCTTTTATTGTGATTTTCCCCTCAATATTCTGAATGGCAGTATCAATTAAATATTCTGACGGTTTAAGTCCGTCTACTGCCTGAAGTCCGATTGCCGTACTCCAAGCATAGCCTTTAAGGACTCTGCCCGGTTCGGACTCTCTCATATATTCCTTGAAAGGGCCTTTTTCCATCTCCGCTACCTCTTTTCTTAGTTTTATTGTCTCCAGAAACTAGACTTGCTATTTGCCATCACGAGAACCAGCGCGTCCGCCAGACTTTCATGGTACGGTGGTATGTCCGGCTACCGGGCGCATGAAGGTTTATTCTAGAAATGGGCAATCCCGATTGGAACTGCCCATTTATTGTAATAAAATATGCTTTTTTTTCTCTGCACAAATCTATGCATCAAATGATGTAAGTTTGATATAAATCGCTGATTTTTCGAGATTTCAACAAATGAAGCACATCTCGTCTTATCAGGCAAAACTGTACATCTTTACATCATTCTAATAGAGCTTTGCGCCTGCCGGAATTCTGTCATCAACCATAAGAAGGTTTAAGCCCTCCCTGCCGTCATACTCATATACCGCAGAAATCAGCATACCACAGGAGTCGATGCCCATCATCTTTCTAGGAGGAAGGTTCACGATGGCCACGCAGGTCTTTCCTATAAGCTCCTCCGGTTCATAGTATTCATGGATGCCGCTTAAGATGATGCGGTCCTGTCCGCTGCCGTCGTCCAGGGTAAACTGTAAAAGCTTCTTGCTCTTTGGAACTGCCGCGCAGTCCTTTACCTTTACCACCCTGAAATCCGACTTGGAAAAGGTGTCAAAATCCACCATATCCTCAAAAAGAGGCTCAATCTTGACCTTGGAAAGATCAATAGGCGTCTGGGAAATCAGGGGCATCTCCTTTAACTGCTGTGCCAGGACAGCTCCAGCCTGCTCAAGGGCCCCATCCAGCGTCTCATTCTGCACATTCTTCTTTTTATTTGCATCCAGGGTCTTCATTGTCGGGATTGGATTGGTCAGTTCTTACGTCCTATTCCGTCTTTGTCCCCTCGACTCCGTCCAAATGCATTTCGGTGTCTTTGAGGATTGCCGTCCTGTTCCGTGGTAATGTCTTAGCGTGTGGTACTGGATGCATCACTTTTCATTTTTCGGTCAGTCGGTGGATTAAGACGTAAAGTTTAATTTGTGAGAAAAGGCACTGCTTTAACAGGCACTTTTAAATCACAAAAATCTTATCTTCCATCTTCTTGATCACTTCCTGCTTCTTCTCTTCGGTGCAGTCTGCATAGATATCCATCGTCGTCTGGATGTCCTTGTGTCCCATCACCGTCTGAATGACCTTGAGATTCGTTTCGTTCTCACAAAGTCTGGTACAGAAAGTATGTCTAAGATGGTGAGCGGAGAAGTCCGGAAGGAGTAAAGGCTCTCTCTTTTCTTTCTTCGCTCTGGCAGTTTCTTCTTCATTGTACTCTGCCGTGATGTTATGAATTGCACGATTCACTTCAGAAGGTATAGTAACCGTTCCTCCCGAGCTTGTAAATACGAATCCCGAATATCCATCGATCTCCTGCGTGCAGAAACCCGTGATCTGCTGGAGCTGATATTCTTCGAGAAATGCCTCGTATACCTCACTGATCCTCGGGATCATGAAGCCCTAATTTAGTTGTCATTATGCGTGTCATGCACGCTTGATTTCGTCCTGATTGCTAAAGCTTATAAGTAGCACTTCCCGAGAGAATCCGTTCTCTCGACGATCTGCCCCTCTGTAAAATTCTTGAGGGTCACTACTCTGGTACATTTGTGAGTATGGCACTTTATCATAATGCCGTTCATGGCCGGAGCCATCCTGTCTCCGGTCAGTGCATAAGAAATCCGCATGGATTTCCTGCACTTCTTGCAATAAAAATCAATCGCCTGCAATTGGCTCTTCACCTCCGATTCATTGTTTTGATCTGAAGTCTGAAAAGGAAAGGGAAAGTCACCTTTACAGATTACTGCGAAACGTTGATTAGTCGATCCGCAAAGCGAGCTGACTATAATCCCCCGAGGTCCGGGCAGCTCACCAAAAGCCTCTTTATTCAGTTTTTCTTCCGGCGCAGAAAGAAGATAGTTCATATCCTCCTACGCGTGTAAACAATCATAGGCATGTTCATTACCTCCATCCCAAACAAGCAGCGAACCAAGTTTCGACCGCCGAAGGTTAGCGTGGTCCGCAAGCCCCTTCCCATAAAGTTACGTTTATCGGGGTATCATTCTGCCGGCCGGCCAGTACGTGTACCCCTTACGAGTATCTAATATAAAACAAGTATAATTTGATTTCAATAGAAACATATTTCCGTTTTCTAATTATATTAGATTTTCCTATTGATTTTATCCGCCCTATGAAGTATATTAGATTCACAGACGTGTGGGCTGTATCCCGCACTTAGAAAGAGGTCACTTATGGACAATATCGGAAACATATTTGCAGCATATCGGAAAAACCTGAAATACTCACAACAGGATATCTGCGATAAGCTTACCGGAATGGGAATCCCTACCAAGCCTGCAGCATACAGCACCTGGGAGACCGGTAACAGCATTCCGAACGCAGTACAGTTTCTTGCGATGTGCAAGATCCTCGGGATCACGGATATCTTCAATCAGTTTATAGGAGGACATAATCCGGATGATCCGATGGCCGAGCTCAATGAGGAAGGCAGAACGATGGCGCTTAATTACATCGACCTGCTAAAGGCCTCCGAAAAGTATCAGGCAGCTCCCGTCCGTATCCTGCAGCCTGTCAGGATACTCAATCTCTATGATATGCCTGTATCCGCAGGAACCGGTCAGTTTCTTGACAACGACAGCTATGAAGAAGTCGAAGTCGGACCTGAAGTTCCGGAGACGGCTGATTTCGGAGTGCGCATCAGTGGAGACAGCATGATGCCCAGATACCTGGATAAACAGATCGTGTGGATCCAGAAGACAGATGAACTGAATGATGGAGAGATCGGGATCTTCTACTACAACGGAAACGCCTACTGTAAGAAGCTTCTATGCAATAAGAAAGGAACGTACCTCATTTCACTGAATGATAAGTACGAACCTATTGAGATTGCCGAAGGAGAAACATTTAAAACTTTTGGCCGGGTTGTGAGTTAGAGTCCAGATTATTGTACATGTTGATTGCTACAATATAATTGCTCCCCGTATCAGGTCCTTTAAAGCCCGTATCAGGTCAACCAAATAGGAGGGATTATATGGCAGTCAAAAACGATCTGAAGAAGCTTCGCAAGGAACAGCGCTTAAAGCAGGCTGATCTTGCAATAGCTGTCGGTATGTGTGAAAAAAGCATCAGCAACATCGAGCTTGAAAAGAATCCGGCCAGCCTTGAAACAGCTCTTCGCCTTGCAGCATATTTTAAAGTCTCTGTGGAAGATATCTTCCATCTGGAGGAAGAACATACCACGTAGGAAGTGTGATGATAATACGCCATGAAACAGTTGTCTTTATTCCCGGAAGAAAATACCGATCCAAGACCACCGGAATCGATCAACTGGAATCTGTGGCACGGATGCACAAAGGCCAGTACCGGATGCCTGCACTGCTATATGTACCGCAGGGATGAATCCATCGGAAAGGATCCTTCCATCGTACAAAAGACAGAGAACTTCGACCTTCCGGTTAAGATCCTGAGATCCGGCAAATATAAAGGCAGATATAAGATTCCCTGCGGCTCACACATCTGGACATGCTTTTCATCCGATTTCTTTCATGCCGATGCAGATGAATGGAGAGAAGACGCCTGGGATATGATACACGAACGTTCCGACTGTTCCTTCTTCAT
>CALWLH010000134.1 GCA_944381475.1 uncultured Lachnospiraceae bacterium
TATTCCTCCAAACTTTTTTCATAATATTGAAAAGGACATCTAACAGTTTTTTTACTATTAGATGTCCCATCAGAAAACAGACTGCATTTATTACCTTCGGTGTCTTGTCATTCCCCTCGAATATTAAACCGTATCTGTCTGTAAATTCAGTTTTTGTCAGATTATAACGGTATCGGTTATTTTGCTTTATTGACTTCCTCCTGTTTCCTTGCTAAAATTACTTTTGGATAAAATTATACAATTTCATATTTGACACTCAACTGCTATGTACTGAAACAGGCTATTTTTGCCCTGTATTCGTTATATAGCTTTTTTATTTTTATGTGCGGATACGCACTTATGTGTTGCAAGCTGTTCGCCTAAGCTCACGCAACACGCAAACTCCCTACGGGAAGTTTGCAGGAAGAATAGCAAGCACTGGTTGTGTATATACACAACCGACAAAATCCCGCCTTTCTTCCAAGTGGAAAGCCGGGAATTTTTGCTTGCAATGGGCTTCGCCCCCTGACCCCCATAAACGCACAAAAATGAATTTTCTCTCCAAGTGGAAATTTCACTTTTGGCTGTAAAAAAGAAAGGACGATTGAAATGCAAAAGAACCATAAAGACAATCGCTCACGAAAGAATGAAATCCTGTTTTATTTGAGCGATGACGAAAAATACATATTGGACAAAAAAGTCAAAATCTCCGGCATGAGCAGCCGTGCTGCCTTTATCCGTCATTTAATTATCTATGGATTTGTTTATGATATTGATTACTCCCAGCTTCAGAAATATAACACAGTCCTGTCCCGTATCAGTAACAATCTCAATCAAATCGCAAAGCGGATGAATGCAACCGGACATGTCTATGATGCCGATGTAAAACAAGTAAAGGAGCTGATGAATGAGGTATGGCAATCACAAAAATCCATGCTATCAAAGCAACCCTACCTAAAGCAATAAAGTACATTACCAACCCACATAAAACGAATGATAAAATCCTTGTATCCACCTTTGCCTGTGGCGTGGAAACTGCCCCTTATGATTTCAATTTTGCACTATCAAAAACCAAACAATCCGATCCTAACAAAGCATTTCATCTGATACAGTCTTTTGCTCCCGGCGAGGTATCTTATGATGAAGCACACAGGATTGGAACAGAGCTTGCAGATAAGTTGTTAGAGGGTAAATATTCCTATGTAATATCCACCCATATTGACAAAGGACATATTCACAATCACATTATTTTTTGTGCCGCCGATAACATCGAACATAAGAAATATAATGACTGCAAACGCACCTATTACCACATAAGGGAATTGAGCGATACCCTGTGTAAAGAGCATAATTTATCCGTTATCAATCCATCCCAAAATAACGGTAAAAGCTATAAGGAATGGCAGTCTGAAAAGAATGGAACTTCCCTAAAAGTCACTCTGCGAAAAGATATTGATGATGCCATCAATTCCTGTTCTTCTTATGAGGATTTCATTGCCCTTATGAAAGCAAAGGGATATGAAGTAAAAGGTGAGAATTTAACCGACAGCAATCTAAAATATATATCCTTCCGTCCTCTGGACAGGGAAAGATTTATCCGTGGTAGTGTCCGCTCATTAGGAGCTGATTACACAAGGGAACGCATCAGCCAGCGTATCGAGGAAAAGAGCAAACAACAGGCAAGGAAAAAGGTATCCTTTGTCAAAAAGAAGCTCACAACTGATTACTCCCGCAAAGAGCTTATTGATACCTCACAGGAGAAATTTAAGCAGAGTCCCGGACTTAATCATTGGGCAACCATTCAAAACCTAAAGATAGCCGCAAGCAGTTATGCAGGTGCTGATTCCATAGAGGATTTAGAGGACAAAATATCATCCAAATCTACACTTGCCAAGTCTGCCCGCCAATCCCTTATTGACACGGAACATCAGTTAAAGGAATTGGGGGAAATCTTAAAATATGCCAGAGATTATCAGACCAACAAGTTCTATCATTTCCGTTATAAAAAGTCCAAAGACCCCGATGCTTATTTCCGTAGGCACGAAACGGAATTGACCTTATTTGACGGTGCTGAAAATATGCTGAAACGCTTCGGAATCAATCCTAAAAATCTCGATTTGGAACAGCTCCAAGCAGACTATAATGCCCTGCAAACAAAGAAAACTGAATTGCAGAAAACCTATAAATCTGCCGAAAAGGAAGTTGCCGATTTGAACCGGAAACTTGCCAATATCAAACAGTATCTTCATCAGGAGCAGACTCCGAAACGAACCGAAACCAAAAAGCCGGAACAGAGCCTATAATATAACAGTAGCCAGCTCAATCGAGCTGGCTTCCGCTTTATTTAACAATTAGTTGTTTCACAAAAATTCTACCATCCTAGTTCCAATAGCCAGTTATTTAATAATCTTTCCCTATCCTTCTCTTTTATTTCCAAGTCTTTAGGACTTATATACTCGCCTTTAATGTTTCCATCTACAATATACAACACTCTGGAACACTTTGCGGCTACCTTTGCATCGTGAGTTACCAGCATAATCGTTGTTCCTTCTTCGTTCAGCTTTACTAATTCTTCCATCACTTCATTTGATGCAGTTCTGTTCAACGCTCCCGTAGGTTCATCTGCAAATAAAACCGCAGGTCTATTAATCATACTTCTACATATGCATGCTCTCTGGAGCTGCCCTCCCGAGACTTCATTGATGTCGTTATCGGCAACTTCGATAATACCTAGCTTACGCATTAAGTCCTGTCCACGCCCAACAGTTTCCGTACGTGTTTCGTTGTTCTTGTTAGATTGAACCGCAGGAAGAATAATGTTATCCAGTACCGTTAGATTTTTCAACATATACATCTGCTGAAAGATAAAACCCATTTCGTCAAGACGCAAGTCTGCAAG
>CALWLH010000135.1 GCA_944381475.1 uncultured Lachnospiraceae bacterium
GTTCGGAATAGTGTAGTGCTGGCGGTCTATCTCTTGTTTTCGGTTGCTTGCTTCCTTACCGTACATGAGCATTTGCACCAGGATTATCATTACCATAACCCTCTAACAGATTGATAACACCCCATACGCCGACACCACCGCCGATTGCTGTTACTACTACCTTTAATCCTGTAATTGCTGTTGTAAAAAATGCCATGTTGAATTTACCTCTTTCTTTCCTAAAAATTTTTAATAATATGTTCCTGCACCTTTGGACATCGTGTCCAAAAGTCGCTATTCAGTTTTTTATCTTTACTCGCCTGTGACTTCACCACATTCAAAGGCTTCATCCACCTTTGTGTTGGGTGTAATCTTCATGTGATGCTGATGCTTCACATACTGCTCAATGTCAAAGGCATTTTTAGCGTCATAATCGGACAGCTCGCTGTACCTTTTGTGCTTCGTAATATCAAATTTATCTGAGAAAAAAGGTCTCACGCCCCTAAGCTGCATGATACATTTACCGCCATCCATGACCGCAATCTCGTCTTGGCTCATAAGCTCCTTTCCGGTCTTTTGATAATTCAGACCGTAGGACTGCGATGTACCTCTGGTATCAGAAGTGTTATAAAGGTCAATGGTTTCCTTACCCAATACCTCCGCCAACTCTTTTAAAGTGGTCTTTTCCTTACCGCCTAAAAATAAGGTGGTGTCACAATTCCCTTCAATCGTGTCGGCGTTATCCTTATAAATTGCTTTAAGCTGTGACTTTGATTGCAAAATAATAGAAGCCGATATTTCCCTACTACGAATAGTAGCTATCAGCTTCTCAAACTGTGGAATCTGCCCGATGTTCGCAAACTCGTCCAATAGACACCGCACATGAACAGGCAATCTTCCATTATATACATCATCTGCCAAATCGCAGAGAATATTAAATAACTGCGAATACATGATTGATACAACAAAATTAAAGGTGGCATCTGTATCAGAGATAATAACAAACAATGCTGTTTTCTCCCTGCCGATTTCCGTCAGCTCCAACTCATCGTATTCCATCAATTCACGCAACTCTTTAATATCAAACGGTGCTAACCTTGCACCACAGCTAATCAATATAGATTTTGCTGTTTTTCCCGCCGCAAGTTTGTACTTTTTATACTGCCTTACTGCGAAATGGTTCGGGTCATCTGCTTCCAACTCCTCAAACAACAAATCTACCGCATTTTTGAAATTCTCATCATCTTCCCTTGCTTCGCTTGCATCAATCAAATCAATCAGCATAGCAAAATTCTGTTCCTCTTCCGGAGCTTCATACCAGATGTATGCGATAAGTGCTGTGTAATAAAGTTTTTCGGCTTTCACCCAAAAGTCCTCACCGGATTGCTGTCCCTCTCCTTTGGTGTTGACTATAATCGTGTTTACAAGTTTCAAAATATCCTTTTCGCTTCTGATATAGGCGAATGGATTATAGTGCATGGATTTTGCAAAGTTTATGGTATTGAGGACTTTTATTTTATATTTTCCCCTTTTTAGCATCTTGCCACATTCCACCAAAACAGTTCCCTTCGGGTCTGTGACAACATAGGAGCTGTGCATCTGCATAAGATTCGGCTTCACAAAAAATCGTGTCTTACCGGAACCCGAACCACCGATAACAAGAATATTTTTATTTCTTGCATACTTCGGCTCTTTGGGTCTGCCGGACATCATCAATCTTTCCGTCTGAGTTAAAAGCACATTATTTTCAAATACCTCATCCATATAAGGCTCAATATCCTTTGCATTGCCCCATCTGGCAGAACCATACTCCACTCCCTGCCTAAACTTCTTGGCATTCTTTGCCTTAAAGTACACAACAAGGCGAAGTGCAACACCGCCAATTACTCCTATGAGAAGGTCTTTGGGATGAAAACTCGGCAATGGATTGGTAAATAATTTCTCCATCTGTCCCATAACAATCATGAGCTTATCAGAAGCATTATCCCCTTCACAGATACGCCACAGCCAAGCCACCTTATCCACAAAATACCCTGCAAGAATATAAGGCAGATTCAAAAGTATCAGCTTCTTGGTATCCGCACCGGAAGTCTTTGCTTTCAGTTTTTTCGGGATAGCCTTTAGGTCATTGACAATTCCATCTACGATTTTACTCATAGGCTCTGCCCCCTGTCCTTATTCTTTTCCCGGCTACGCTCCCGGTTCTTGTCCTGTGATACTTTTTCCCTAAACTTATTCAGTTTTTCCCTTACGGAAGTTCTGCCTTTCTTTTTCTCGTTACCATAAACAAATTCCTTGAATGCCTGTGCTATCGCATCGGCATCCCTGCCCTTGAAAAAGACCACATACTTGGGTGGGTCAGTCGTCTTATCTTTCTTAACTGCAAAATCAACATTATATTTACGAGCTACCCGCTCAAAGGCTTTGATATTATTGTCAGTTACTTCGATAGACGATACTCCCACGCCTTCTCCCACCAGCTTTTTCACAGACACCTTACCATGCTTATTCTGTGCCTGCTGTTTGCGATGATTTAAGTACATTCTCATCGCAGCCTTTAAAACGCTGGCATTCAGCTTTGAGGTCTTAATTACAAGGGCAATCGTTTTCTGTGTTACTTCCTCCTGCATCAGTACCTCCTTGACCATTACTGCCTGTCACACCCGTAACACTAAGGTGGAACAAACAGCCTGTGAATTAAATATTTCATTCTGCTCCTTTCCGCTTTTGGACACTCTGTCCAAAAGCAATAAAAAAAAGGCAGCTACAAATCTTTCGACTCATAACTGCCCTAACGCTGTTCCCTGTTATAATATAATTCCTGCTTCCTCAGCAAAAGCAATCTTCCTATCCATAAGCTCCTTTTGCTTATCCTTTGGCAAACACTTGAAAATATCTGGATAATCAAACTCCATCATTGGTGTATCACTTGCATACTCCAACAATCTGCCATTAAACCACTCGTCCCACAGGTCATCAAACAAATCCCTGCTGTCTGTATATGTAAATACATCATCAAATCCAAATGGCTCTTTATAATACTGCAATTTCACATATCCGTATTTGCCCGCATCCAACACAACAATATCTTCTTTCTCATACAGTTCCTTGAACGCATCGGCTACCTTCCTGCATTTTTCCTGTTCTTCTTTGGATATATAGGCTTCTTTCTTCATTCCGTACCTCCATTCCCTTCTGGACACGATGTCCAAAAGTGTCCTGTGATTACACTAAGCATTTCTGCAAATATTTTTATAACCCTTATAATCAATACAAAACCACCTATCAGACCGCCAACAATACAATTTAAGGCAAGCACTCCCATACTTCCTGCAATGCCAAAATTTCTTGGTATCAGGAACATACACATTTTACGAATACCATAGGGACAACCGACCATTATCCAATACAGAAAATAATCAAAACCTTCTGCTTTATTACATACCGGATAACAGGTAATCATCCATAAAACCATAACCGCTAGTGGAATCACTATATTAAACAATACCCTTTTCATGCCAACCTCCTCCAAACATATCATGCTGAACCTCCTGCTGATAAAAATGTGAAATGGTTGCAGGAGCATTATAAAGCGAAGTTATCAGATAGGAGCGAATATTCGTGATTTTGGTGTTAGTTTCCTTCAATCTGCTTTTCACATACTCCACATGGCTGTGATTCAGCTTCAAGAAACGGGACTTCACAAGTTCATAGGGATAGTCCTCTCCACCAATGCGTATTGAACGCCGCTTGACACATACTACATCACAGACAGTATCGTAGATTTCCTCGAATAACTCCCTGTCATTTGAACTGTCATACTTCATGTGATAATCATATTCCAGATTTTCTTTGATAAGAGCCATATAGGTGGTTGCTTCATCCATCGCATCAATCCCATCAAAATCACAATCCTCTTTTGATTGATAGATAGGATTGGTATAACTCAAATCAGTATTATTATAGTTAGTATAATTAGGGTCTGATTCTCCCACCTCTTGAAGTCCGATTTTCCCACTTCCAGAACTCGGCATTCCCGACTCCTTGAAGTCGGTTTTTCCGACCTCTTGAACTCTGATATTCCCACTTCTTGAAGTCGATTTTTCCGACTTCTGCAATTCGGTTTCTTCCACCTCTGCCGAAAAGCCTTTATTTTCGGCATTTTCTTCCTCTTTTACTTCTGTGATAACAAAATTCTTTACATAGATAATATCCGGCTTTCCAAGTCCCCTGCGTATTCGCTCCACCAATCCAATCCCTTTATTGGTATCCAACTCCGCAAG
>CALWLH010000136.1 GCA_944381475.1 uncultured Lachnospiraceae bacterium
AGGAGCGTATGCTACAGAGCCTTCTGTCACTGTATTAGGTTCTATTATCAGTCATCAGAGCAGTAGCGCCTTCCTGAAGGCATTTTTTTCGCCAGCCGTAAATGCTGACTCTGATATAACCGATATCTTCCGATACCAATTTTACACTTTCCCCAAGCTCAAAGCAACGATGAATTGTATCCATTTTGACTTTTGCTGAGGGGTTTCGAGGATGTTCTGCTGTGTTGATATGCTTCAAAGGTTTTCGCTCGGATTTAGCTGAGCCTTCATTAGCTATCCACGTGTAAAGCGCTCTGCGAGTTTGATAGCCAAGAACTCATATAGAGGTAGTTACAGAACCGCATTGATGATACACCTTTAACGCAATATCGATTTTTTCTCGTGAATACATGCTGATTTAGCTCCTCCTAATATATAAGTGTAGGATTTCAGTACCCAACAGCCAGTTGGGACTTTATCCTCTCATTGTTTAAGCTATATAATGATTAGGCTTCGGTCTGACGACAACTCCTAGGACCATGGGCGTCTGTTCGAAAGCCAGTCATTGCAGTCGTTCGATTTATGCAGGTTGAACTGCCACAGTACGTTCGTTTGATACCCCAGGAGATGGAATCGACAATGAGAAAGGCTTTCGAAGCCCATAGAGAGTCCAGGAAAGGGAGTCCAGGAAATTGTCCGCACCCCCGGCTCGCACAGTACCAGCCCGCCCATCCTCCCGTCAAGGACAAGTGCCAGGCTGCGCATTATTGACAGTTCCCAAAACTAACTAATTTATCTCTTACTATACTCTGAGTTTTATCATAATATAAACTAGACTTTAATTTTTTATATGCAACCTTAAATAATTTAGCATCAATTTTCATTTGCAATTCCCCTTTCTTTGTCCATACTCTTCTAAAAGTTTTTTACTTCGCAATCTTTAACTTACATAAAAATCTAAGCCATTTTACACAGGAAAACAAGTATAAAAAATTCTTTACAGGTTTTAAACACTTTTTTGACATACTGTATACTCTATTATTTTCATTTTCGTCTTTTGAAATCATCTCTCGTATACATTCAATTAAATTTAATCCATATCCACTTATATCCTCTGTAAAATCCGACATTACAACTCTCGGATTTCTGCTTGAAACTTTTCTTTGATAACAACAATCCACTGCTGGGTTCCAAACGAGTTTAATGCAAGCTTGTGTCCATATACACCATGGACTATAAAGCTGAAAGCCTTCTGGAATTTTTACTATAATTTATTATCATAGTACGATGGTCATTTAATATTCAATTCCATAAAAACTACACTAATCTCATCACCTGAAGGCTGTGATATTTCGCATCCGATTCTTGTTTTTTTAAAGCCCGCTTTTTCATAAACATGTATTGCCCTTTTGTTGGAGGCAATAACTCGAAGCAATATCTTATTTAAATTTAACCCAGCAAAACCATACTCAACAAACATTGAAGTGGCCTCCTGACCATACCCTTTCCCAAGGTAATCTTTTTCCCCTATAAATATTCCGAATTCTGCAGAACTCTCTTTTTTATTTATATTTCTAAAATATACTGATCCTATTGGTTTATTTTTTGTGTCGGTAATAATATATTGAACGACTTCCCCTGATTTCACTTTTGAATTCATCCAATTTACATGCATCTCTGGAGTAAATTGACTTCTAAAAATAAAACTATTTCTAACAAACTCTGTATTACGCCACTTTATTATATATTTTGTATCATCCATAGTAATTGGTCTCAAAAAAACCTTGCCGCCCTTGATAATACTCATTTCATACCCCAAAAAAGTCTAATGTTTTATCAATAACTCTCTGCACATCTTCTGGCAAAATATTATAGTATAACGGCAAACGCACCAATCTATCACTATCTGGTGTTGTGTGCTCATCTTCTCCAACAAAACATCCGAACTTTAATCCGGCCGGCGAACTATGGAGTGGAACATAATGAAAAACACAAAGGATGTCATTTTCCTTCATAAACTCAATGTATGCCTGACGAGTTTCAAAATCCTTACATTTCAGCCAAAACATATGTCCATTATGTTTGCAGCCCTCTGGAATTGTAGGAAGCTCAACAATTCTTCTCTCCTGTAAATACTTAAAAGCATTGTAATATGTATTCCATGTGGCAAGACGATTGTTATTAATTTCATCTGCTTTTTCTAGTTGTGCCCAAAGATAAGCCGCATTGAGATCAGATTGAAGGTAAGAATCTCCATAATCTACCCAATTATACTTAGCAACCTGCCCTCGGAAAAATTGAGATCTATTAGTCCCCTTCTCCCTAAGAATCTCTGCTTTTTTTATATATAAAGGGTTATTAAGCACAATGGCTCCACCCTCTCCCATTGAATAATTCTTAGTTTCATGAAAAGAAAAACAACCGAAATCTCCGATTGTTCCTAATGCCCGCCCTTTATATGTAGACATTACACCCTGAGCAGCATCTTCTACAACCAGTAGGTTATATTTCTTAGCTATATCCATGATTGTATCCATCTCACAGGCCACGCCTGCATAATGAACCGGACATATTACCCGTGTTTTTTCTGTGATGGCTGTTTCAATTTTTTTCTCATCGATGTTCATTGTATCTGGACGGATATCAACAAACACAAGTTTTGCTCCAGCAAGAACAAAAGCATTTGCTGTACTTGAAAAAGTAAAACTAGGGAGAATTACTTCATCGCCTGTTTTAAGGTCACAGAGCAATGCAGCCATATCCAGAGCGGAGGATCCGCTGGTGGTCAGCATTACACGATTTGCGTTGAATCTCTTCTCCATCCATTCATCACATTTCTTTGTGAATATGCCATCCCCGCATATTTTATGATTAGCAACAGCTTCACGCATGTAGTCAAATTCTTTACCTACAAAAGGTGGTACATTAAATTTTATCATTTATTTATCTTCCTTGCTATTTTATACATAACGCCCTTAAGATATTTTATAGGGAAGTATGCAAATAAAAATAGGCTCTTTTTATTTGCTATAAGCTCACAAATGGTTTTTTCCGAAAATCTTTTCTTATATTCGGCTCTAAATTCTGATGTATCATACTTCCGTATCTTATTAAAAAAAAATTCTGTTTTATGTTCCTTAATCAATTTATCTAAATTTTTGTTAAAAGTTTCTTCATCTATAACGGTATTTTTCATACATTTTTCTTTTTGCGTCCTATATGCCTCGTTTGAAAGCAGCAAATCTATCTCGCTAATATAATCGTCATAATCTTCAAATTCTACTCCCAATTTTTCTTGGTTTATTAACAATCCATCTGAATCATTATTATGTTTTAATGTGACCGGTATTTTGCCAGCCAATGCGGCGTATCGCATCATTAAACCGCCAAACATAGGATAAGAATTAATATAGAGTGTGCAATTGCAAAGAATACGAAAAAAATCTGGACGCTCATGAACGTAGAATACCCGTCCGGGATATTCTGCTTGAAGTTTATTTAGCTCTGAACAATCTCCTTCCCCGGCATATAAAAATTTTATATCAACAAAGTTTTCAAGGATATGTCTTATTGTCTTATAATAGAGAAGCTCTGTATCTCCTAATGTTTTATAAAGCGCTCCTCCTGTAAAAATATATTTTTCCTTTTCAATATCTAAAGGAAGAGGTTCATATGATTCAGCAATATTAATATAAGGAGCGCAGTCTAATTTTTGTATCTTATTTAATGGTATTCCCCTATAAAAATGAGCTATACTTGCTCCCATCTCTCTGCATTCTAATATAATGTCAAATGAATTTACTCCGATCCAAAAGGCATGATCTGTCAAATCAACTTGAATTCTAGTTGTAGCTGGATTATTGGAGAAAGCAATAGCAGCAGATACATCGTTGGGAGTGGTATAAAAAAAAGCTGTACCTGGTGCATATTTTGAGAAAAGAGAATTGATTTTTCCTGCTCTGTCAACAAACGTAATATCATGATCAATGTATATAACACACGAACTGGAGGGATTTAACTCCGAAATAATATGAGGAATGTTGTTTTCAGATTGTGAAGGAGCCACATAGACAACATAATATCCTAGCTTAGACAATGCTTTTACGTATGATACCGCCCAACCTCTTAAGTCCAGGCCAAACCCATCATAAAATAAGACAACATTAGAATTAGGTTTATATCTACTGTTCTCTAGTATATTATCTTTGATTTCTAAAAGCAGTGTTTCGATATCTTTATCCGTATAAAATTGATTATATAAATAACATATATCTGAATACATTGAAGCCATAAATAATATTTGTTCATATTGCTCGCTCTTTTTTTTGTGTGTCATCTCATATTTAAGTTTTTCAATAAATAGATCAACATTTTTCACAAAAGCACCTTCCTTCACACTATTCACCTCGCGCACAGGCAAAAATTCCATATGCAAGAAAAAATTATATTCGTGTTTATATGTCACTTATTAGTATAATAGCTTCAAAAATCCTTCAAGGTTTTTATGCATATTTTTGTGTAACTGAAAAAATTTTGCTAAAATATATAGTGTAATGCATGTATTCGCATAAATTGTTTTAAATATTGGCAAAATGCAATAAAGTATTCAGATATATTCTATATTTTTATAGATTTTATTACCCTCGCAGGTGTACCAGCTGCAACGCAAAACGCTGGTATATCATGTGTCACTACCGAATTAGCACCTATAATAGCTCCCTCCCCTATTGTGACATTTGGCATAACACAGACATTACGGCCAATCCATACATTTTCACATATTATAACAGGACCTTTAGTGTATAATTCTTTTCTTATGGGAGGCAAATTGCAATCGCTTTTATCTGTTTGTCCATGATAGTTATCTGTAATAAATACATTTGTTCCTAGTAAACATCCATCCCCTATCTGAATATAATTTATACATGAAATATGACACATTTCCATGATAGAAACATTATTTCCAATAACGATACTTGGATTATAGCTTGACTTACCATAAGTTACCCATGCCTGAATTTTTCCGAATTTTCCCATTGAAAAATTATCGCCTATTCGTATATTATTTGCACCAATGAAATTAAAGCCTTGATCAATATAAAAATTTTCACCAACCTCCTTGAGACTATTTTTTAATTTATTAATCTTAATTGCATTTGTAAAATTATTGACTTTACTTCCAACCTGAAAACATGAAAGCTTTGTACCTAGCATTACACCAAAATCCCATATCTTTTTTTTCATGTATTTTATCTCCTAAAACAAGATGTATAGCTGAATCTATGTACGAAACTTAAATCAATCGTTTTCTACTGCTTCTTTTACCGCTTCTAGCATCCCATACCCGTACTTCTCATCCGGTTCCAGATAGCCCCCTTCTCCCCATTCATTCCAAGCGAATATAAAAATCATATCCTTATGATAAACTTCCTTAGCCCTTTTAACTTGCATGGCAAAATACTTTTTAAATTTTTCTGGAGTTACCCCTGTACACAATGTACCCTTATATGATTTTCTTGGGGTATTATCCCAATCTACAAATGCTCCCGGTATCATCTTATCATCTACAGGTTTCCGTTTTAAAATATACTTCCATAAGGTGTCATACTCATAATCCATACACAGCCCAAAATATGGTGGTCCCAGAAACCTCCTGCTTGCAGCACGTATCAATCTTTTTAAACTAAATTTAAAATGTTTCATATAATCACCCATAGCATAATTGGGCTGATATTCTATACCATAATCAAACAAAGCTCCATTTTCTTTATCATTTATGTGACTATAATCCTTCTGCTGATATGCGAACTTAATTCCTTTTAGCCCATTAGATTTCGCTAAATTATTCCATAAATTTAATATTTCTCCACAATGATCCATAATCTCCGGCCTATAAATAACAAGCAATGGCATATCATCAATTTTAATATACCTCTTATCCTTAAAAAAGGGGAGAAAATAATAGAAATGCTTAATCCAATCTTCTTTGTCTGAATAGGATTGGACTTTTATAACATCGTCTCGTTTATCTGCCCAAGCTCTAGTCCAATTTTCATTTGCCCAACAAAAGCAAAAATTAATATTAATCTCTCCATGTTCTAATAAAATTTCTGCAGGTTTTTCCAAAAGCATTCCATCATCAAACCAATAGTGATAAAAACAAAATCCATAAATATGGTACTTATTTGCCAAATGAGCCTGCCATTTCAACGTTTCAGGTTCTGTCAGATCATAATACTTATGATTTAATGGGATTCTAGGCTGATTATGACCATCGAATAATGGTCTTGCGCCTTTCACATTTGTCCACTCTGTAAATCCTTTTCCCCACCATTTTTCATTCTCCGGGATAACATGATATTGTGGCAAATAAAATGCTATAACTTTCACAACTCCAACCTCTCAATCCTAGAGCATTCGCTAACTACGACTGTCTCATCTCCATTTCATATACTTGTTCTGATCCATTTGACTACTTATCTGCAATTAATAAATTACAAATCGCTCGGAAAATATATATTAGTAATTTGGATTTTTAAAAAGTACAAGGAGTATTTACTTACACATACTGTTATCTTAAAAATTGATAGATATTATCTCGTTTCATAGAGTTCTGAAATTAAACCCATAATTTATTAAAAAATAGGCATAAATTATTGTTCATATAATCCATCATAAATATATTATTTCAGAAAATTCCGTGGTCGTTCATACCTTTTAATTTTTTCTTTTATATTTTTATATACAAAATACACTTTGTACCTATAATACCATCCTCTTTGCAATAGTTCTTTTATTTTGGGATCTTCATCAAATGCTTTATTTATATTTAATGGAACAATTAACCGTTGCAAAAAATATCGAATCTTTTTGTAAGATTTATACTGCCGAAATGTTGGAAAAACGTGTATATATAAATTAATAATTAGTTTAAAATTATTATAAATAAAATTATTCCAAGCTTCCGGTGTCCCTATATCCACATCTTTGCAGTAATTTATCATCCAATTAACACATTGTAATCTTCTTTCCGAAATATTATAATCTATTTTATATGACAGTGAGTTTTTCAATACAGTTCTGTGATAAAAAAAACCTTCAATATAAACAATCTTTTGAGCTGCTTGGAAAACCTGCATAACAAAACATATATCTTCTCCAAAATTTATATCTTCTGGGAAAAACAAATTATTCAGCAAATCTACTTTGTACAATTTGCAAACGGGCCCCGTTAATTCTAATGCACTAGTTCCAGTTTCTGATCTCATGGTAAGAAGCATATTCTGCAGGTAGCTGATTTCACTCCCCTGGAAAATTCGTTCTTTACCCTCTAGAGCTTTTTCATAAATCTCCTTATTTCCGATATGATTTATTAAATTCCAAATTACAACATCTGCAGAATAAAGATATGCATATTTCAAAACCTCCTCCACACATCTTTTTTCTAACCAATCATCTGCATCAACAAATATTATCCATTCGCCTTGAGCTTTACTTATCCCATAATTTCTGGCGGCGGATGGCCCTTTATTTATGGAAAAATGAAAAACCTTTACCCGGCAATCTTCTTGCGCATATTTATCACATTTTAACCCGCTTTCGTCAGTTGAGCAATCATCAATTAAAAGAATTTCTAAATCTTTATATGTTTGTGTCAACAAATGACTAACACAAGTATCAATATAATTTTCTGCATTGAAAATAGGTACGATCACGCTAACCATATGATGATTCTCCGTTTCTTCAACTATTCGATTTCCTCTTTATTAAAATGTAATGATATTGGTCTCCTGTACATATATATCCATTGTATTCTTGATAGCATATATTTTATCAAATTTTCAGTTTTCACAATCAAAGCAAGTGAAACCAAAATGCATATAAGAACCATTAAATCAAAAATATCTCTTCAATATTTTTATTGATTTCTATATTTATATTTATAATTTATCTATTTAAACAAAACCCCTCTAACCATACCTGTCAAATATGCCCGTAATTTTTCCAGACGATTTTCTTCAAAAAACACAGATCCCACAATCCTTGTTGCAAAACCCAGGAGCAGCCCATCGCTTCTCCGGTGTTTTTTGAGATAATATATCAGATTGCGGGTATAAAAATAAATTCTCTTAGGATTATAGTGGTATAATTTTAATGTATATCCAAAAATCTTTACTTTTGTTACATGTCCTAAAGAATGGAGATACCCTATACGCTTTAAACATATAATATCATATCCATGCTCCCGAAGTGTCGCACACATATCAAGATCTGCTATATCAACAACCATTTTGTTATCGAAACCGCCGCACTTTATAACTTTTTGTGCATTTATCAATGATCCTGATGTAATACAAGCCCGTTCGTAATCATATGCATTCTTTCTCTCGTACCAACGATAATCATAATAGTTTCTGTCATTGTGCTGGCAATTGATCATGGCAACCTGAGGCATTTCAGTATATTTTTCATAACTGGATATCAAACCTGGATAAACAAAAGTATCCTGATCCAGGGTTAGAATCCATGTATAACCATGTTTCATCCCATAATGCATAATTTGGTTTAATCCAAAAGCCACTCCATAGTTTTTCTTATTGCGGATTATTGTAACCATTGGGTCTTTTGAAAATAAAGATAAAATATCCTTCAGATTACCAGAACAATTATCTATAATCAACACATGATCAACCTGCTTTTTTACAGCTTCAACATTTTTTTGTAAATCCATGCAATCTGGAAAATATGTAATGATGCCGCCCATTACCTTCATAGGCCACCTCCGTCATATATACACAATCTGTAAAATTAGATTATCTTCTTCCTAATGCGATAAAGATGCGCAGCCCTATTTCATCCGCAAGTAAAAAACGATATCGGTACTTCCAAAAACAGCGTATCCAGCGTCCATCTTTATTAAATGCAGTCACAAGCTTTAACATCTCTGGATTATCAATCTGACTACGATAATTGTTATGCAAATATTGGAAAATAAAATAATCCTCCTGCAAATCTGACGTATTCTTCAGGTATTTTTTTATCAATATTGCGTATCTCCTGAAAAGTGTAGTCGCATTCGCATTTCCGGAAACGGTATGATTGTGTCTTCTGTAAAGAACCTCCGGCTTTGTGTTATAATAAACGTCTCCTAGTACAGCTGCTGTTTTTTTTATAAACTCATCCTTATATTGAGCCTGTCCATCTTCAACAGCTTTTTTTATTATATTACGCAGAACAGAGTTAAACATGAAAGTCATCCCCAGGGCTTCGCCGCTGTATATTAATTTAAAGGGATTCACCTGGGGATTATCACCTTTATAATGAACAGCAAACTGAGACTTACGAAAAACTTTCAGATTTTCGTCACAATAATACACCGCTGAATAGTGCAGAACAGGAACATTATTGCGCTTTCCGTCTAAGCACTTTATTGCCTGCTCTATTTTATCCGGAAGCCATACATCATCCTGATCACAAAATGCATAGTAATCCCCCTCCGGACATTCCAGCAAAGGGCGCCAAAAACACATAGGATACCCCAGCTTTTCTGAGCTTTCCATTACGTGAAATTCAATTCCATTCTTGCAATAACCATCATACTCCTGCAATATATCTCTTGTATGGTCAGAAGAACGATCATCCCTGGCATAGACCCGGATGGGATATGTCTGTCCTAATAGACT
>CALWLH010000137.1 GCA_944381475.1 uncultured Lachnospiraceae bacterium
CTAACCAGGCCATCAGCAGCTATGACCTTATGGCCACACAGCTAAATGCGTTGTTGACCAATGCTATGGGATATCACGAGACGGTGGAGGTGCAGGAAAACGGCAGCCAGATCAAATACGCACATGATGGACCTACACTGGCAGAGTCTACAATAGTTTACAAGCAGACTGTAGAGGGCTTTGGGTATAGCACTGACGGTGGCCAGACATACACATCTGGCTGGACGGCAGAGGGCAACATCCTGGCAAAGGTGCTGACAGCCATCGGCCTCAACGCCGACTGGATTCGCACCGGCGACCTGGTTGTCGGCGGCGCAAGCGCAAATGCAGACGGGGCCATCAAGGTGTATGATGCTGACAATAATGTGATCTGTACCATAGATAAAACCGGATTTATGGCCATACTGGGAACAATCGCAGGCTGGCAGCTGATGGCGGACGAGATGCGCAGCACGGATGGCACGGTCAGGCTCAACTCCTTAAAAAATGCGCTTGAGTTTTATCTGCATAGTGGGGATGAGTACACGCTGCAGACCAGATTAAACAACAACGGGCTGTATAACTATGACAGTAACGGGACTCTCCGGAATGCCCTGACAAATACGAGCAATATTTTTTATGACAGTACCGGGGACCTGCGCATCAACATAAACAGTGACGGCTTTAACCAGTATAGTGTTGATGGAAAACTTCTAGGCCACATTGGGAGGTCAACGGTCTATGCGGTGGATAGTGATGGCAATATAACCGATACCGCGATAGGAGAAATGATAGCTGAGACTGTTGAGGATGAATCGCTGGGATGGGCGATATTTGCTGTAGTGCCGGGGAGCGAAATTACCGCAAAACAACGAAGGGTTTTTTACAGTTATACAAATTCACAAGGATATAAAAAAGACCATTTTTACTTGAACTGCGAGAGTACATTCATCCGGCACACGGAGACTGACCCGTATTACGTCAAGAAAATATCATTTGATGATGCAAACAACAGATTTACCATCACGGCTGGAACGGCTACCGGACAGGTCGCAGACATCACAAACAAATTTACCTACACCGAGGACGCATCCGGACGAGTGACAGCGATAACAAATGAGACAACCGGCAGGGTGATGGAGATTGAGTATAGTTAGGAGGGTGAGCTATGGAAAATGCAGAATATGCTAAAGGGTTATTGGGAGACATTGTGGTCGAAGAAGAAAGGATAGTTTATCAAGGAGGTATTAGTGGTATAGAAACCTGCTTTTGCGAGATAGGGTTAAATGATATAGTTGATACTAAAGTTAAAATATATGATGTTGAATATATTGAAAGCACAGGAGCAGCTGCGCAAGTACTTGATACTGGGGTTATTCCCACAAGCGATACAAGGGTTGTATTAGATATTATGCCGACACAAGTTACAGGCGGAACGCTTTTCGGAGGAACAGAGGTTGATCAATCAAATACTTGGCGCTTTTTTAATTATTCAAGTCAAATTTATTTTGATTTAGATGGGAGAATTAATGGTAGCTCGCTACCAGCAGGTGAGAGGGCTACAATTGAGTTAGGAAACTATTATGTGAACAAAAACGGAACAAGAGTATTGACCGGAACAGCCAAAATAAAGAAAACGACAATCGTCCCCCTGTATATGTTCGGAGAAAAGACTTCTGGTTCTGCGCAGAGATTATACAGTGTTAAAATCTATGAAGGAGAAAATTTAATTCAAGATTATGTTCCACGTGTGGGATGTTTAGGAAATACTGTAAAAATTATAGTGTGGAGTGGCATGTATGAACGAATATCTGAAACTTATTTATGGGGTACTGGTTTTAAGGTTCCAGAGGTAACGGCATGAATGAAAGTAGCAAGGCTTTGATATTAGGGATGTGCCAGAAACTCCATGTGAATATAAAAAATATATATGTAGCTAAGGGATTATGCACTATATCGGAAGAAATTAAAGTAGAGGCAGATAGCCCTACACTATGCACTATATCGGAAGAAATTAAAGTAGAGGCAGACATCGTATTTGCAGAAAGAGAGAGCTGATTATGATATTAAGAAATTATTATGTATGGGCGAAAAATAGCTGGGCAGGAGTATCTAAAGCAACTGCGAGCCCGGAGAATTTAATAGATGTAGATGGCACGAAGAGAGCTGTGCTTTGGAATAACAGCAACAATAATACCTATGCATCACCCAATTACTCACACTCAAAATTAGGTGTAGTGGCGGGTGTGGGAACCACGTCCCCAAAAGAAGATGATTATAAACTGGAAGAGCAATTATTAACCCTATCGAACGTGAGCATATCCTCTAACACCGTAGTAGATAAAGATTATAAAATACACATAATTGTTACGTATTCAGCAGTTTATACAGGTGAAACGGATACAGTTATTTCTGAAGTAGGGATAACAAAGGATATATGTGATTTAAATGTATCTTATGCCACAGTGCTTTTGACTCGTCAGATATTGGCAAGCCCTATAGCGGTATCAAATGGAGATAGCTTTGCTTTTCAGACAGAAATCGTGCTTGCACCAAATAGCGAAGATGTTTTGCGAAATTATATGGCATGGGGAGCTGCCGCTTGGGCATATCCCAGTATCTCATCTCCCACTCCACTTGGATTGTACAAGACAGATGGAACAGCTTGCCCTTCGCTGTATAGCAACTATTATTCTGGATACGAAGACACGGGATACAATAACCATATACACACTGATATTGGCATGATTATAGGAACGGGAACTAAAGCAGTCGATGTAACAGATTATTCTTTAGAAGAACAAGTTACAGATTTAATTGGTGGAAGAACAAATGTTATATCGGTACTAGACGAAAACAATGATATACACATAACTGTTACATCTACTTGTATGTATACCGGTGAAGAAGACATCACCATAACAGAAGTCGGGATAACAAAGTCTTTATGGCAAGCTAGGGGAAACAGCTCATCGTATCTGATGAGCAGGTCATTATTAAGTGCTCCGATCTCCGTTAAAACGGGGGATGCTATCACGGTGCAAAAAGAAATAGTTTTCAGGGCAAATTAATCAGGGAGGAACCATGACAGACGAATTTAGACGGGGCTTTCTGACCGGTTTATCAATCGGGCAAGGCTCTATAATAATAGGGGGGGGGTAACGTGGAATATAGTTTAGAAGAAAAAAGAATTGGGACGTGGATTAACGGGAAACCTGTATACAGAAGGGTGATAGAGGCTCAATTTGCGTTTAGGGAGATAAGCCTAACAATTGAGCACGGTTACGCAGAGATGATAATAAATCGAAGGGTGTATATAAATCCAAGTGATGACGATGAGGATATGTTTACTATTGATATTAATGGTGTTAAAGATATTCGGTGTGGCGTATCTCAAACGAGAAGCTTTCCATCAAAAACAGTGATAAGCAGAAATAGCGCTGGGGCCTGGGGGGATGAACCTAAGATATTGCTGATTTTAGAATACACAAAGACAACCGACTAGGAGGAACTTATGCAGGATCACCACCGAAGCCTAAAACAGCGGACAATCTAAGAAAGGATGAGAGAGATGGAATCAATTATAGTAGCAGCACTAGCGCTCTTGGGTAATTTAGCAGTCAGCTGGCTGGGGAATCGCAAAACCACCGCCCTGGTTACATATCGCCTGGAGCAGCTTGAGGGCAAGGTACAGGCACACAACAATTTGGTAGAGCGCATGTACCGGGCAGAGGAGCACCTGGAGGTGCACGAGGAGAAATTAAAAGTAGCAAACCACCGGATCGAAGATCTGGAAAAGAAGGGAGAATAAAGAATATGGAACAGATACTAATTCAGTATGCATCACAAATTTTGATGCTAGTAGCGCCTTTGGCCTTTGCCACATCCGTCATCACCCAAGTAACTAAGCAGCCGCCAGGCCTCGTACGCCTCCCCACACACCCGCACGCCCATGATGACGGCATAGCGGACGCCCTCGGCGTAAATGGAGATAAAACTCCAGTGGAACAGCGGCTCCCCCTCGCCGCTGACGAAG
>CALWLH010000138.1 GCA_944381475.1 uncultured Lachnospiraceae bacterium
AGAATTTGTCTTTTTTGCTTTTGACATTATAAATATTTTATGGTATATTTGTGAAAAGAAAGATACGGAGGTAGAGTAGATGCCTACTTTTCAATATACGGCCATCGATCAGACCGGAAAACAAAAAAAAGGCAAGATCGAGGCCGGCGACCAGCAGAAGGCTGAACGCGCCCTGAAGGCTGAAGGCCTGATCCCCGTGAAGGTCACCACACCCAGCATCCTGGATACGGATGTAAACATGGTGGGACTGACAGGAAAAGCGGTCAGCAACCGGGATCTGGCGGTGTTCTGCTCCCAGATCACATCCTTACTCAAAGCCGGCGTGGGTATCACGGACGCCTTCGGCATGATGGCGGATTCCACGGAGAACAAGGCGCTGGCTGAAGCGCTCCGGGTGGTTATGGCGGACGTGGCAAAGGGCGAGGGCTTAGGCTACTCCATGAGACGTCACCCCAACTGCTTCCCCCCCATGCTCATCAACATGGTGGAGGCGGGCGAGGAATCCGGTTCCCTGGAAAACTCCTTTGAGCGAACCGGCATCCAGTATGAGAAGGATGCAAAGATCACGGGACTGATCAAAAAAGCCATGGTTTACCCCATCATCGTTATGATCGTTGCAGTGGTGGTTGTCATCGTCATGATCAAGTTCGTTATCCCGAATTTCGTGGGTATGTTTGAAGATCTGGGCACGGAGCTGCCGGGCATTACTGTGGCGGTGATGGCCTTTGCGGACTGGTTTGGACAGTATTGGATAGCAGTCTTAGCCGTAGTTATTGTTTTGGT
Source organism: uncultured Lachnospiraceae bacterium (assembly GCA_944381475.1). GTDB lineage: Bacteria > Bacillota > Clostridia > Lachnospirales > Lachnospiraceae > UBA4292. The sequence goes on from CALWLH010000138.1 coordinate 784, forward strand.
TATAGCCTTTAACGCATTTAAGGCCACACCTACCGGGCAGGTGCTTATAGGAAGGGTGAGCATGAAGCTTCCTCTTATAGGCCCGTTGGTTACCAAGACTGCGGCGGCCCGGTTTGCCAGAACCATGAGCACCCTGCTCTCCGCAGGTATCTCCATCATGGACGCCATCGACATTACAAAGAAAAACATGCCAAATATTTTGTTTAAGGACGCCATGGATCTGGCCCACGATGAGGTGAGCAAGGGTACGCCCCTCACCAAGCCCATTGAGGACTGCGGACTCTTTCCTCCCATGATCTGCCACATGGTCAAGATCGGCGAGGAGACGGGTAATATCGAGGAGATGCTCGACAAGAGCGCCAACTACTACGAGGAGGAGGTGGAGATTGCCACCCAGTCACTGCTGGCAGCAATGGAGCCCGCCATCATCATGGTACTGGCGGTGATCGTTATCATCCTCATCGGCGCATGTCTGGCACCTATGATGACCATGTACGAGGCACTGGATAACCTGTAATTTATTACATATGGTATATATACCGCGAATTGTAGGGGAGGAGCGGTAAATATATAGAACAATTAAATATTTATAAGAAAAGGAGAGTAAAACTATGAAGAATAATAAGGGTTTCTCTTTAGTTGAGTTGATCATCGTTATCGCTATTATGGCGGTTTTGATCGGTGTTCTGGCGCCACAGTACCTGAGATATGTTGAAAAATCCAGAATCACTACTGACGAGACAGCAGTAAGTGAGGTTGAGAATGCTCTCGAGGGTATTATGGCAGAATATGCTGATCAGATTGGCTCTGATTCATTTACAGTAGATGTAAGTGTTAATGGTGGAATTACTTGTGGGCTTTCAACCATTCAGGATCAGTTGCGCTTATCCATCAATGGAGCTACAAATAATGGTGAGATAGATTTAGTATCCACAAAATATAAGGCATCAACCTATACTATTTCAGTATCATACAATGATGCTACCTATACATGGACTACTGATGGATCTTGGCACTAATGTAAAAGTGTTTCTGCATAGTTGAGCAATGTTGTTTTCCAATTCCCCTAAGTTGGATAGACATGTAGACTAGTCAAATGGGCTTAGTGAACCTGAGTTCACTAAGCCTATCTTTAGTAGATAGAGCAAATCTGTTTTAATATTTGATATTAGGCTTATTGGTAAATAATGTTAGGATAGATTTATTCTGTGTTCTAAAGCAGAAATAAAAATACGATATATTATTACGGGAGGTAATATATGGCTGGAAAAGTTGTCAGCATAGAGATAGGAAGTGCTCTGACAAAGGTTGCCCTGGTGGACTACAAGGCAAAAAAGACGAAGGTTTACAGCGCATTCGTCTTTGATACACCAGAAGGGGCAGTGGAGGATGGATACGTAAAAAATTCAGAGGAATTTGTTGAGCTGCTTGCCGCTAAACTGGCCGCAAATCAGATTAGTGAGAAAAAGGTTGTTTTTTCTATCTCATCAAACAAGATTGCCAACAGAGAGGTAACGCTTCCACTTGTGTCAAAGGATAAGATTATGTCCATGATCAAGGCAAACTCCTCGGATTATTTCCCTGTAGATATCAAAAACTACCACCTGTCATATACTATGCTGGAGCGTATAGTGACAAAGACAGAAAAACAGATGAAGCTGCTGATCCTGGCAGCGCCCCTGGATCTTTTGGAGACATATTTTGATCTTGCCCGTACAATGAATATGACTCTGGTAAACATTGATTATTCCGGCAACTCTATTTTCCAGATGACCAAGGATATCCAAAAGACAGGTACAAACGTAAGCATCCATGTGAATGAGAAAACCACCATCGTATCCATTCTGGAAAATGGCGTGCTTTCTTTACAGAGAACCATCTCCTACGGTGTGGATGCGGCTCTGGAAACCCTCCTCAGTATTGACAAGTACCGCTATGATGAGGAGTTTACTGCAGAAAAGGGTTTGCAGATGATGCTTACAGAGCAGATGATCAACACTGTGCTACCGGAAGCAGAAGATGTTGCGTATGCTGATTCGGATTTATCAGAGGATGAGCGCATTCGCGCAGAGATAACCGAATCCTTAAGATATTTGATAGGTAACATTACCCGTGTTATCGATTATTATATGACAAAGGCTTCCAATGCGAAGATTGATATGATCCGTCTGTCCGGTATCGGTGCAGAGTTTAAGGGATTACAGGAGCTGTTCTCCTTTGAGATAGGAAGCTCCGTGAAGAGTATTACCCAGGTAGACAATGTGATTTATACGCCGACAGAGCCCTTGGCGTCACTTCCGGTAATGCTGGTTGCCATCGGCGGGGCCATGAACCCCATGAACCTGATGCCTGCAGAGTTTAGCATGAAGAAGGTTAAAAAGGTTTCCATGGTGGTGCCAACCACGGTGCTTGCGGCAGGTTTGGCACTGTCGGTTGCTCTGTTTGCATATGGCCAGATTTCTTACTCTATTGAAAAGAGCACCAGGGATCAGCTTCAGGCAGAGCTGGATGATATGCAGCAGTATGTGGAGATCATGAACAACTTTACCAACAGCCAGACGGTGTATGACAGTGTTATGGCGATGTATGATGGCACCTCAAATATGAACCAGTATCTGGTAAGCTTTATCGAGGAGCTTGAGGAAAAAATGCCTTCATCATTTATAGCGCTCAATTTTAATGTGACAGAATCAGGATTTTCCATGAACGTGACAGTTGGTTCTAAGACAGAGGCAGCGGAGGTTCTTCAGCAGCTTAGAACATTTGAATCCATCTCTGTTGTCAGTGCTTCCAGCTTTACAGGAAATACTACTGTCACAGAACCTCAGTATGATGAGGAGGGAAATCCTATAGAGACAGAGCCTGTAGATGAGGAGAATCAGGACACAACAGTCAGCTTTTCTGTGAACTGTACATATAATATGAGTTACAACCCTGATGGCGAGGCTGAGACAACAGCAGAGGAAACATCTGCTGTTGCAGAATAAGGAGGGATGGGCATGAAAATCACAAGAAGAGACTTAGGCGTTATAATGATTTTAGTGGGCATTCTGTCCGTATTTCTGGTTTATCAGATGAACTTCAGGGATATGCAGACCCAGGTGGAGGCTCTGCAGGAGGAACAGAAAACTTTAAATAGTCAGATTGATGAGCTGCAGCCTGTGAAGGACAATGCGCCCTTTTACACCAGCGAGATGGAAAGATTTAAGGATGAGCTGACAGATATTGTTGCAGAGTTTCCTGTAAACATTCTCTACGAGGATGGTATCATGTACGTGGTAGAGCTTGAGGAAAACGAGGACTTTAACGTCTCCATTCCCAGCTTTACTGTTTCGGAGGCAGCGGTCTCTCAGACAGTGGAAGGAGCAGGCTCTCTTACCGGATATACATATACTTTGGGACAGTCAACCTTAAATTTTTCATACACAGTTGACAGCTATGAGGATATGAAGGAATTTGTGAACTACATATACTCAGACACGGATAACAAACGCACAATTCCCACCATATCGATGATGTTTAACACGGAAACCGGTTCTATAACAGGTTCCATCAATATCAATATGTATGTGATGTCTGATGGCACTACTCCTTATGAACAGATTGAGCTTCCTCTGGATGATTTGGGTGTTGAAAACATTTTTGGTGAAATTTCCGAGGAGGAAGAGGATTAATAAAGGCTTATGGAAAATACACATGTAGAAATACATGTGCATTTTCCATATTATAAAGATGTGAAAGGCTGATATATATGTTTAAGTCGTTTAGAATCAGGAAAAGAGAAAAAAAGAAGAGAGAAAAGAATACAGCAGGCTTTACTTTTGTAGAGCTTCTTATTGCAGTGGCGGTTTTTGGCATTTGTGCAGCTCCCCTTTTGTCAGCCTTTGTCATGTCAACCAGGTTAAACACGAAGGGAAGACAGCGGGAACAGGCTATGACGGTTGCCCAGAACCTGATGGAGGGCATTAAGGGCTTTGGTTTAGCAGAGTTAGCTAAGCAGTGCAGCAGCTCCTCAACCGATTTTACCATCATACCTCAGAATAATGTATCTGGAGAGAATTCCTGGAAGGACATTACCGCCAGTACAGTGGGAGATCCGGTATATGTGGGCGGCTCCTTTGTAGGTCACTCTACAAGCACACAGTCTTATACATATACATTGCTTAACGGAAGCACAGTTACAGCAGATGTGGAAGTGGATATCACCCCATATGAGTTTAGACTTGAGAATATCCTGATGGGTAAGAATTACTACGATGCAGAAATTACAATTACACAAAACCTGGACGAAAACTATGTATTTGCAGGCTCATATGAGTCGGATTTTGCCGATGTAAATATGCATAGCCTTAGATACTATGATGTGGAAATAGATGTTTACATTCACCCGGCAACAAATGATGCCGCTGATCAGTTTACGGAAAATGCACTTCGGGCAACCTATACCGGTACCTTTTTAGACAAGAATTAAGGAAGGAGCAGTAATTATGAGAGAAAGAAATAATCGTGATATTAAGAAAAATCAGGGTGTTGCTCTGGTCAGTGTGCTTATTGTCATTGCGCTGATCGGTATATTGGCTGCTTCAATCCTTAGAGTCAGTTATCTGGCATATGCCAGAAAGCTAGTGGAGAAGCGAAATACAGATAACTTCTATTCTGCTGAGGCTGTTATTGATACAGTTAAATCTATAATTCAGAACACAGCTGCAACAGCTGTATCTGAATCCGAAAATGGTACAGAGGCTTTTGCAAACGCTGCATACGAGGCGATAACAGGTCAGGCTTATTCAACTACATTAACTCAGAGTCAAAAGGATGCCATTGCAGCTGCATTAGAAACACATATTTATAACAATATTATTTCTACAATGACGACGGACAGTACGGGAACGTCTGTTTCTGATGCGATAAAACCAATATCTGAAGGAGGAAACGGCGGTAGTTTTTCAATTGATGGCGAGATTACAGTAGAGACTGATAAAGTGAGAATATCCGATGTACATGTGGTATATGTGAACGATGAGGGTTATACCGCTGAGATTACAACAGATATTGTTATTAATGCGCCTGTTTATGCCAGTGATATTACGGTGCCAGTGGGTACCTATTCTATGTTTGCAGGTAATGGGGCAATAGTAAGCGCAACAGGCGTTTCAAATACTGGTAATATTAATAATAATGGATATATCCAGTATAGTACGGCAAGCTATATTCACCAAGATGGTAACGTATATTCTGGTTCTTTGCTGGATAGATATGGAAATGAGACCAAAAATGCGTTGATTGTTGGAGCTGTGAGTGGTACTGGTGTCAATGGCACAAGGTATTATGAGCCTGCTACTGAAAACAGTACTACAGGACTTGTGGTCATGTCCTTAGGCGGAACGAATATGGTTTTTAATGGCAATATTGTGGTAGCAAATGGTAATACTCTTATTTTTACTGGTGGCGATGGGTCTGAGACAGCTAATATTCAAGTAAATGGTTATATTATCTTGCGTGATAATTCAACACTGTTGCTTGCCAATAACTGCAATTTAGTATGTAAGGGTATAGTTACAGATATTGAATATAATAGTGATGGTAGTGTGAGAAGTATAACTCCTTATACAGGAAATGAACAGATTGAAACGGTTAGCCAGTTTTATCCAATGAGAGAAAGTAAAATTATAACCAATGATGGAGATGAAATCTCAAATTTGTATAATTCTTTTAATAGTGGTAATGCTGACGTGATGGATTTAATCATGGACGTTCAAATGGAAAGTCTTAATAAATGGAATGGTACAGATAATGGGCAAAGGTATGCAGATGATCGGTTTTGGCAGATTGCCTTAGCATCTGAGGGCAAAGCAACAACAAATATAGGCGCTGGAGTATATATTTTAGAAACAGAAAAAGATTCCAGTACAGGAAAATGGAACAATAGGGCAGGAGATACTTATAAATTAGTTAAATGTTCATATAATGCTGTTACAGATGTATGGAATTGGTCATGCTCTTCAACCTATTATAACAATAATATTATATGCAATCAAACTGATACTAAATTGGATCAAAAAGATAAAATTAATTATAAAGGTACACTATATGATGCAGAGTTTGCAGAAATATTAAATATACATCTTTTTGATCTTCTTGATGTTGGGCAGTATGTGAATGATATTAAGTATTATTCTAATTATTCGATCGAGGACGATACCAAATACACTTCAACATTAACATGGGCCGATTTAATTACTTCGAGTGATTATCCAGGACTTGATCGTAATTGGGGTGGATGGGTATGGAATAGTAGCACTAACTCAAATGAATATCAAACATTTTTTGACTGGGATTATATTCTAGCCAACGAGGGAGATAGAAAAATTATTGTACCTAAGGATTTAACCTTGAATAATTATACTTTTAGAACAATAACTGCCTCTGGAATAACATACTCTACATCAAAAAGTTCTATAGCAATTGGAGGCACTAATGAAGTGGTATCTGTAACAAATGGCACACCTTTGTATGCTTTAATAATAAGAAAAGGACAATTGGATATTCATACTACACAAGGTTATTTTGCAGGATTGTATATGTCTACAGATGTAGTGCTCTATTCACAATCAACTGGTGCTAGTAGGGGTATGTCTCTAATTGAGTTTGCAAAACATACTATAGCGGATCAAGGAATTAATAATCCAAACAATGATGTAAGAGAATTTATTGTAGATGTAGGTTCATCTTTAGTTATTGAAAAGAGTAGATCTAAGTTTAGTAGTTTTGATGACAAATATGAGATATTTGTCCTGGCCGATAATTACTTTAATGGTGGTGTGTCTGTGTTTTGGGATAGATCATCAACAGTTACAAGTACGGAAACAAATACTGCAGGTGATAACTCAACCACAAATTTTGTTGACACGGAGAACTGGACACGACATTAAGCTTTTATAGCAGAAATGAGGTGATAAAATGAAAAATCGCAATGGTTTTTCCCTGATAGAACTTATAATCGTACTTGCGATCATGGGTGTCCTAATGGGATTTGCCTCGGTGGGCATTAATATGCTTACAAGTCAATCTGCTAAGGTTGTTTCACGGGACGTCTATAACATGATTGGCAGTGCACAGACTGTAGCCATGAGTAAAGGTAATAGCTATTTTATGCTCTCATGTGATTCCACTGGAAACAGAAGAGCTTGCGTACTGTATCAAAGAACAGAGAGTGATGGCTCCACCACTTGGGTCATATTACAGGAACAAGAGCTTAGTAATAACTGTGATATTAATCTGGTTATCGGTGGTAATTCATATGATTTATACCAAACAACCACAGGATCTCATCTGCAGGGAGTGATAATACCTATTGACCGTTCAACGGGGAGATTCCAAAGTGTTTATTTCTACAGTGGAGATGATACTGCTCCTCTAGGTAGTGCTGCTGCAGATAATTGTACTGATATCATCATACAACAAGGAAGCAGGGTGTATGATATCGCTCTTGTTGCTGCTACAGGCAAGTATTATTACAAATAGGTGGTGAAAGCGTATGGATAAAATTAAAAATGAAAAAGGTATGACACTGGTAGAGGTTTTAATTGCAGTTGTCATCACAAGCATTGTATTAACAACGCTTTTCTCTTTCTTAAATGTAATTACACGTCAGTACACTAAAAACAACAGAGAAGTTTCTGTGCAGAACGAAGTGCAGACTTTAATGATGCAGTTAGAAAATTTTATAATTGATGCAGAGATCGATGTAGCTACTGTAACGTATAATGCTGCTGATGATGAACCAACAGGCATTAGATTATACATTTTAAATGATGAGTCCTTCAATGTGATAGGCTTTTCTTCAGATGATCGGTGTTTATATTATTATGAATATTCCGATCAGGCAGATAATCATGCTTCCGATGATTATAAAAATGCGTCTACACGGAATGCCAAGTTGGCAGCTGCGCAGGTTGATGATGATGGTGAAGTAGAAAAAAATACAGATTTACAGCGTTATCTCTTTGCTGAAAATATAAGTGTGTTTTCACCTGAAATACATATTTCTGAAACAGAGAACTATGTATCTTTGGTTTTAGAGCTTAATAATGAAGGAGAGGTATATAGATCTGCAAAGAATATTTTCCTGCGTAATCAAATAGTTCAGCCCACAGCCACACCTTCACCAGGAGCAAGCGTTACGCCAACACCTACTCCGACTCCAGTTATATAAGTTTACTATAGCTGTTCGTAAAGGAAATCCGGAACGGGCAGCTATTTAAATTTTAGCAGCAAAAAATTTTATTTTTTTATGAAGAATATCGCTGTTGATAAGTTAAAAACCATATTAATAATCATTCTTATTGTGGGAATTCCATTTCTGTATATCCTGGAATGGCTTGAAATTATTCCATATTCCCTTGCGGGTGATATGAGCCCTATCGAAGGTTTTTTGGTCGTTATTGCTAGCCTAAGCTGCAGTCTGTTTGTCATAAGCTGTATCAGGAAAAAGATAGATTTCCTTCCGGTACTTTTGGCAGGATTATATCTTATATCGGGAGTTTTTTCAACTTTACTTTCTAGCGATGTGGGGATATCTCTAAGGGGTAATTCCTTTTCAAGAGAGGGGTTAATACACCTGTTTTGTTATCTGATAGTCATGCTTGAGGTGACTACCCTGGGGGAAGTCAGGTACAGAAGATACATTGTCCATGCGCTGTACACGCTGGGGCTGTTTGAGGTTATCCTGGGCCTGGTTCAGGTTCACTCTATTCTTGAAGTATTTGCGTATGAGGGTGACAGAGCCGCAGGAACATTTTTTAATCCAAATACCTACGGTTCCTTCATGGTATTGGTTTACGGCCTTTCCCTTGGGGAATTTGTGATGTCAGAGTTCTGGAAGAAAAAGCTTGTTGCCGGTTTTTTTTCAGTGGTGTTTTTTTACGGGGTTTTACTTTCAGGTACCAGGGGAGCATTAGTTGGAGTAGCGGGTTCCTGGTTATGCATGGCTTGTATCCTTTTTTTCATAAAGAGGCATTATATTAGAAAAAAAGCTTTGCTTAAGAACCTGGGTACATCATTACTGATGCTGTGCGCAGCTTTTTTGCTGGCAGCATGTACTACGCATGTTTTACCGGATATTGCAGAAAGGGTATCCGCCGATCTGCAGTCGGACAGCCCATCGTCCCTGGGCTCCGGCCGCTTGCCCATCTGGGTGAGCGCTGTGGAACAGTTTTTGGACAATCCTATTTTTGGTGTGGGCCTTGCTAATTTTACCCATGTAACATCAGGGTTTGAAGTGGTGGATGGAAGTCTTATATATACCACAAACACAGCTTATGTTGTGCACAACCAATACCTGGAGGCGCTGGTCACCCAGGGAGCTTTTGGCCTTGTAGTATATATGCTTTTAATTTGTGGCTGTATCGTCCACAGCTGGAGGGCTATAAATATTCGGGAGAAGGAAAGCTCGGAGGTTAGTATTTCTGGTATGATGGCTGTGGTGGGATTTCTTTCTGCTGATGTTTTTGGCTGGCACATTGTATATTTGACACCGTACTTTTATATAATTCTGGGTTTAATGTGTTCTGGTGAGCAGGACAGAAAAAAAGTTGTTGCGGAGATTGAGTGTGATGAGTATGTTTAAGAAATCTACGAGTGATGAGCTTGAAAAGACACTGTGTATCCTTTTGATTGCGGTGATGGTACTGATACCGTTTGCTGTCACCATTGAAAGATTTATTTGGGATGAAATAGCTTATGCTACGCTGACTATCGGTGCGCCGGAGATAGTTTTGTATCCATGTGGAGTTTTGCTTCTTTACATGCTTGTTATCTTTTTCCTAAAAAAAGAAAATCGCAGCTTGCAAAGGATTGATATAGTAGTTGCTTTCTCGGTTTTGGCATTAGTCATATCCACAATATTTGCGGAAAGTGTTTCTACTGCTGTAGTGGGAGAGTGGTACACCCGGGAAGGCTTGTTGATGAATCTTGTTTTCCTGATAATCTTTGTATCAGCCACTTTGGTCAGAAAAGAAAGGTACAGAAAGTGGTTATTTATCACATTGATTATAGTTGGAATTTATGAAACATTTTATGCTGTAATGCAGTCAGTTTTTCTAAGTCCCTATTTTGGTATTATTGAAAATATAGAACCAGGATACCGGGCATTTGGCACCACCATTAATCAGGATCCTTTTGGAGCTTTAATGCTGTTGTTTGCAGGAGTCACAACGGGGGCTGCGATGATTGATGGAAAGACTATCAGGAGATATATGTGGATAATCCTTACATTGGTACTCCTGTATGGTTTACTTCTGTCGGGAACCCGTGCGGCTATGTTGGGATACATTGTTATGCTGCCCTTTGCATTTTTCCTTAAATTTAGGTTAAAGAAGAAAGGGTGCTTAGGTAGTGATTTAGAAGAAAAGCTGTATTTTAGCAAAAAACAAAAGGTGTTTTTCGCTGCTGCTTCTTTATTAACAATTTTGGCTTTGATGATACCTGCATATCCGGTGCTTGTGGATGTATTTCAAAGAAGTGTTAAAGACTTATCAGGCTCCATCAGTGGTTTTGCCTCCGGTCGTGTTCCGATATGGAAGGATGCCTGGAGTATATCCTTAGAGAATTTCATTACAGGTGTTGGCGTTAGCAATTACAGGTATGTGTCCATTGTTGGAGCTGCTGAGAGTGGGGATTTAGATTTAGCTTATTCCATAGCATATATAGCACACAATGAATTGCTTGACATTTTGGTCAACCAGGGTATCATAGGATTGGTGGCTTTTCTTATATTGCTTTTTTCTATTTTTAAAGGCGGAATGCGCCATCTGTTTTCAGACTGCTCCAGGTTTGAAAGAGCTCTTGTTTTTGGGTGTATTATAGCATTATTTGGATATCAGGTTAATGCCCTTTTTGGTTTAAGGGTGGTTACCGTAACACCATATTTATATGTGATTATGGGATTGATTGTTCCAAGATCCGAAAAAGTATAGAAAAATTAAAATTGGGTGTTGCTTTTGACTATTGCCTTGTCAGGCAAAAAAGAGTATAATATGAATAGCTTTTGTAATAGGAATGAGGAATGAGAAGACATGATGGAGTTAAAAAAATCAGATTCAAATGAACTTCAAAGAACCATGAGCATAATAATTTGTCTTATTCTCATACTGATACCAGTTTTTTATATGCTGAATATGCTGGACATCTTTTATTTTCCGATGATAAATGTTGCTGGCGAAGAGGCCGTTGTTGTGGTGGGAGGATTGTTGCTTCTGCTTTTCCTCATCATGTTTTTTTCAAAGAAGGAAAACAGATATTTTACTGTTTTGGATCTTCTAGTAGTGTTATATGCGGTATCATTGTTATTGTCGACTATTTTTGCGGAAGATGTTGAAAAAGCCGTTACAGGCTCCCAGTTTACTAAGGAAGGTTTTATAGTTAACATTGTTTACCTTTTAATCCTTATGTCATGTTCAGTAATCGATAATCCTAAATATAGAAAATGGATTTATGTGATTATTCTTGTATTTGGTGTATTTGAGGTTATAATGGCATTTTTACAGTCTGTAGTTCGGCTGGAAATTACCTGGGGGGATATGGAAGTTGAGGAAGGACAGGCAGCCCGTGCCTTTGGTACCTTGATGAATCAGAACCCTTTTGGAGCGCTAATGGCTATGCTTGCCGGATTAGAATTTGGCTTCATGTATGTTTCAAAATCTAAAAAGAAGCTTCTTGTACACGGTATTTTGGCTTTTGGATTTGTATTTGCATTGATTCTTTCGGGAACCAGAGGAGCAATGGTGGGTTTGGCCGGTGCGGCATTAATTTTTAGTATTCTACTGATCATCGATCAGAAAAGAAAAGAAGAAAGAGTTAACACAGTTATTAGGAAGCTTGGTGTTGTACTTGCTGTTGTGGTAGTTGCGGTAGTAATATCTCTCGCAGTTTCAGGTTCAGTGGTATCGGAGACAATCGACAGAGTACAAAGCGATATTAGTACAGAGGATTCATCTGCACTGGGTTCTGGACGTATTGGAATATGGGAAGGTGCGATACGTAGTCTGTTTTTAAGAGCCCCCATATTTGGTGTTGGCGTAAGCAATTTCTTTTTATCTAGATATAATGGAGTTGATTTTTCAGTTGCTGAGGTTGCGCATAATGAATATTTAGATATTTTGTGTTCTCAGGGAATTGTTGGGCTTGCTACATATTTATTGCTGATGGAATATATATTTATTTCAGCTATGAGGAGTATAAAAGAAAAAGGGGTTGAAGAATCAAAGGACAAACTAGGATTGATAATCGCGACCACAGTATATTTGATAACAGCAATTTTTGGTTGGAGAATTATTTATCTTACACCGTATTTTTATGTAATTGTAGGATTGTTATCAGATAGATATAAATCTAAAATTGTATTTCCAAAAAGATAGGATAGTACTGCTCCTTTTAAATGTTATGACTCAACGCTGAGTGAAGAAAGAGGTTGCTTCACAACACAATAGAAGATTTTAAATTTAATAATATTGTTTGTAATTTTGTCGAAAAAGCAAAATATAGTAACTTAATTTTTCACTGGCATTCTGAAGATGTTTTTTATGCTAGACTGCGATAATAAACTTGAACATATTAATTATTGACACGTTGGTCGAATAAGTTATATAAGGGTTGCAAGTTGAAGAATTAGTTAATGATAAAAAGGTGTTTAAATGGATGTCTTAATCATCTCAAATTTTGCTACAATTAAAAGCGAAAGCGGAAATGACAGGTTTTATTACTTGGCAAAACAACTTCGAGAAAAAGCAGAGGTGGAGATTGTTTTGTCAAGCTTTTATCATGCAGGAAAAGTACGCAGGGATATAAAAAATGGAGTTTACGAAGGGCTTCGTTATACATTTGTAGAGGAACCGGGCTATAAAAAGAATGTTTGCTTCATGAGAATTCTTAGTCATATTATATGGGGCAAACGTGTTTACAAATATCTTAGGGAAAGAAAAAAGCCGGATGTAATATACTGTGCGGTTCCTTCTTTGACGGCTGCACGGAAGGCTGCCCGGTATTGTGAGAAAAATCATATACGCTTCATCATTGATATTCAGGATTTATGGCCCGAGGCCTTTGAGATGGTTCTTCCTGTGCCTTTTCTGTTCTTTCCCATGCGGCTCAGCGCAAATTATATTTATAGCAGAGCTGATAGTATTGTGGCGGTCTCGGATACATACGCAAAGAGAGCTGCTAAGTATAATAAAAAGGGAGCGCGTCAGATCGTCGCATATCTTGGGGCTGAATATAATGAAAATGATTTGCCAAAACGGTTGGAGCATGAAGGAATCTGCTTGTCCTATATAGGAACAATTGGCGCAAGCTACGATATAAAAACGATGCTGCAGGCTGCGGATATCTGTGTTGATCAATACGGAGCACAAATTCAGTGCCTTATTATGGGTGATGGACCGGCGATGGAAGAAATACAAAATTATGCGAAAAGTATTCATGCCGCAGTTGAGTTTACCGGGAGATTGTCCTATAAAGACATGATGAAGAGATTAGCGTCATGTGACATTGCGGTTAACCCCCTGCGCCATAGAGCTGCTCAGAGTATTATCAATAAAGTTGGCGATTATGCCATTGCAGGATTACCTGTTGTAAACAGCCAGGAATGTCCGGAATATAGAAATCTTGTTGCACAGCGTCAAATAGGGATGAATTGTAAATGCGAAGATCCCCAAGATATGGCAGAAAAGATCATGATATTATATCGGGACGAAGCCCTGCGAAAAAATATGGGACGGAATAACAGATTGCTGGCGAATGAAAGGTTCAACCGTAAATTTTCATATGCAATGATCGTAAAAGAAATATTGAATGATACTGGAAAATAATTATGGAGTCTGATTATATAAAAGTGGAATCTACCCGGCTTAAAACGGTAAACGTAATTATGGCAACATTTAACGGTGAAAAATATCTGAGAGCGCAGATGCAAAG
>CALWLH010000139.1 GCA_944381475.1 uncultured Lachnospiraceae bacterium
GGCGTCAGCAGTACCTGGAGAAGGACGGACGATGAGCTGACAAAAGAGCTGCTGGAGGGCCTCAGCGAGTATAACAACATCCACATGATGGCGGACTCCGGCGCCCGTGGTTCCGACAAGCAGATCAAGCAGCTGGCAGGTATGCGAGGACTGATGGCGGATACAACCGGTCACACCATCGAGCTGCCCATCACATCAAACTTCCGTGAGGGTCTGGATGTGCTGGAGTATTTCATGTCCGCCCACGGCGCCCGTAAAGGTCTTTCCGATACGGCCCTTCGTACAGCGGACTCTGGTTATCTCACCAGACGTCTGGTAGACGTGTCCCAGGAGCTGATTATCTGCGATGTAGACTGCTGCGCGGATAAGATTAAGGAAAAGGGCCCGGAGGCGATCCCCTTCATGGAGATCAGCGCATTTACAGACGGCCAGACCACCATTGAGACCCTGGAGAACCGTATCAGAGGACGTTATATTGCCGAAACCATTACCGATCCGGATACCGGGGAAGTGATCGTAAAGGCCAACCACATGCTGACTCCCAGCCGGGCTTCCGGTGTTATAAAGGCTCTTGACAAGATGGGAAGAAATACGGTAAAGATTCGTACCATTTTAAGCTGCAAGTGCCACCACGGAATCTGCTCCAAATGCTACGGCTCCAACATGGCAACAGGACAGCCGGTTCAGGTGGGCGAGGCGGTAGGCATCATCGCGGCCCAGTCCATTGGCGAGCCCGGTACGCAGCTGACCATGAGAACCTTCCATACCGGCGGTGTGGCAGGGGGCGATATCACCCAGGGTCTTCCCCGAGTAGAGGAGATCTTTGAGGCAAGAAAGCCAAAGGGTATCGCCATCATCACAGAGATCAGCGGAAAGGCAACCGTCAAGGATACAAAGAAGAAGCGGGAGATTGAGGTTTACAACGAGGAGACCGGTGACAGAAAGACCTACCTCATTCCCTACGGCTCCCATATCAAGCTGAAGGGCGAGGTGACGGACGTGGAGGCCGGCGATGAGTTGACAGAGGGCCATGTAAACCCCCACGATATTCTCCGCATCAAGGGAGAGCGTGCAGCCCAGGATTATATGCTCCGAGAGGTTCAGAGCGTTTATCAGTCCCAGGCCGTGGATATCAGCGACAAGCATATTGAGGTGATTGTCCGCCAGATGATGAGAAAGGTCCGTATCGAGGATGCGGGCGACAGCGATAAGCTGGCAGGCACCACCATGGATTTCCTGGACTTTGAGGAGATGAACGAGAAGCTTGTTGAGGAGGGAAAAGAGCCCGCCAAGGGCACAAGAGTGCTTCTGGGTATCACAAAGGCTTCCCTCGCAACGGACTCCTTCCTGTCTGCCGCATCCTTCCAGGAGACCACCAAGGTTCTGACAGAGGCTTCCATCAACGGCAAGGTTGACAATCTGATCGGCTTAAAGGAGAACGTGATCATCGGTAAGCTGATTCCTGCCGGTACCGGCATGGAGCGCTACAGAGACGTTCATCTGGACACGGAGCTGGTAAGGCCTGTGGAGGAGATCAGTATTTCTGAGGATGAGGAGGATGAATCCTCCATCAAGGATGATCCGCTGCTGGACGAGATTTTAGACACCCTGGCAGAGGAGGATACGTCGGATATCATTGACGACGAGTATTCTTCAGAGGATTATTCTGAAGATGATTTCGCTGCTGAAGACGATCCGGCGGACGACGAGACAGAAGAATAATGAAAGAAGCTTTGACAGCATGAATGCTCCGGGACGGGAGGCGCGAAAGCGTCTCCCGTCCTTTTTACATCTGATTTACAAAAAAGGTCTTGACATCTTTAGACTTCGCCTTTATAATGCTTTGGTGTGTCGCCTTGCGCAAAGGGCTTATTAGCCGTGCAAAAAAGAGGACAACCGACTCCGGCGGCATGAAACAGTTGTCTATTACTATCAGGAGGTGAAAGGGATGCCTACATTTAATCAGTTGGTAAGAAAGGGCAGACAGACTACAGAGAAGAAGAGCACTGCTCCCGCGCTGCAAAAGGGATACAACTCTCTGCACAAGAAGCAGATAAACATCAGCGCTCCTCAGAAGAGAGGCGTATGTACTTCCGTTAAGACTGCTACCCCTAAGAAGCCTAACTCTGCGCTTCGTAAGATCGCCAGAGTTCGTCTTTCAAATGGTATTGAGGTTACAAGCTATATTCCCGGCGAGGGTCACAATCTTCAGGAGCACAGCGTTGTTCTGATCCGCGGCGGCCGTGTTAAGGATTTACCCGGTACCAGATATCACATCATCAGAGGTACGCTTGATACCGCAGGTGTTGCAAAGAGAAGACAGGCTCGTTCCAAGTATGGTGCTAAGAGACCTAAGGAAGCAAAGAAGTAATTTTGTCATCAAAGCAATAAAGAATAATTAAGTGCCGGCATTCGAACAGGAAACCATCTGACGGTTGCAGAATATATACAGGTTTACAGAAACAAGAACCGCGCGCGAACACATTTTTTTTGTGAGTACCGATGATCTAGTTTTTAGAATTAAGGAGGGAAGGAACGTGCCACGTAAAGGACATATCCAGAAAAGAGATGTTTTAGCAGATCCGATCTACAAGAACAAGGTTGTTACAAAGCTGATCAACAACATTATGCTGGACGGTAAGAGAGGAGTTGCTCAGAAGATCGTTTATGGCGCATTTGAAATCGTAGAGCAGAAGAGCGGAAAGCCCGCTGTAGAGGTATTCGAGGAAGCCATGAACAACATTATGCCAGTTCTCGAGGTAAAGGCTAAGAGAGTTGGCGGCGCCACCTATCAGGTGCCCATCGAGGTAAAGCCCGAGAGGCGTCAGGCTTTGGCTCTTCGCTGGCTGACCATGTTCTCCCGCAAGAGAGGCGAGAAGACCATGACGGAGAGACTCGCGAATGAGATTTTGGATGCAGCGAACAACACAGGCGCTGCAGTAAAGAGAAAGGAAGATATGCACAAGATGGCAGATGCAAACAAGGCATTCGCTCATTACAGATTCTAGTGCATATTGCCCTGTTGAAAGGAGGAAAATACCTTGGCTGGTAGAGAATATCCGCTTGAGAGGACCAGAAATATCGGAATTATGGCTCATATTGATGCAGGTAAGACCACATTGACAGAGCGTATTCTGTATTACACTGGTGTTAACTATAAAATCGGCGATACCCATGAAGGTACTGCAACCATGGACTGGATGGCCCAGGAGCAGGAGAGAGGTATCACCATCACATCAGCTGCTACCACCTGCCATTGGACTTTGGAGAAGGAAGCAAAGCCCGATCCGGATGCGTTAGAGCACCGTATCAACATTATTGATACTCCCGGACATGTAGACTTCACCGTAGAGGTTGAGCGTTCCTTGAGAGTACTTGACAGTGCTGTCGGCGTGTTCTGTGCAAAGGGCGGCGTGGAGCCTCAGTCTGAGAACGTATGGCGCCAGGCTGATAAGTACAATGTACCCCGTATGGCATTCATCAATAAGATGGATATTCTGGGTGCAAACTTCTACGGCGCCGTGGAGCAGATCAAGACAAGACTGGGAAAGAACCCTGTCGCTATTCAGCTTCCCATCGGCAAGGAGGATGAGTTCAAGGGTATCGTTGACCTGTTTGAGATGCAGGCTTATATTTACAACGGCGATAAGGGCGAGGACGTTTCCGTTGAGCCCATTCCGGAGGATATGAAGGAGCTGTGCGAGGAGTGGCACACCAAAATGGTGGAGTCCATCTGCGAGCAGGATGACGATCTGATGATGATGTACCTGGAAGGCGAGGAGCCCTCCATTGCTGACATGAAGAAGGTTCTCCGTGCATGCACCATCGCCGGAACCATCATTCCCGTATGCTGCGGAAGCGCCTACAGAAACAAGGGCGTGCAGAAGCTTCTGGATGCTATTATTGAGTTTTTGCCCGCTCCCACAGATATCCCTGCCATCAAGGGTGTTGACCTGGAGGGCAACGAGGTAGAGAGACATTCCTCCGATGAGGAGCCCTTCTCTGCGCTTGCCTTTAAGATCATGGCTGACCCCTTTGTAGGTAAGCTGGCATACTTTAGAGTATATTCCGGTACCATGGCTTCCGGTTCCTATGTGCTGAATGCCACAAAGGACAAGAAGGAGCGTGTAGGCCGTATCTTACAGATGCACGCAAACAAGAGAGCAGAGCTTGACAGGGTGTACTCCGGTGATATCGCCGCTGCAGTAGGCTTCAAGTTCACCACCACCGGCGATACCATCTGCGATGAGCAGCATCCGGTAATCCTGGAGTCCATGGAGTTCCCGGAGCCCGTTATCGATATCGCCATCGAGCCCCTTACAAAGGCTGGACAGGGCAAGATGGGCGAGGCTCTCGCAAAGCTGGCTGAGGAGGATCCGACCTTCCGGGTTCACACAGATCAGGAGACGGGTCAGACCATCATCTCCGGTATGGGTGAGCTTCATCTGGAGATCATCATTGACCGTCTGAAGAGAGAATATAAGGTGGAGGCAAACGTTGGCGCGCCTCAGGTTGCATACAAGGAAGCCATCACCAAGGAAGTAAACGTGGACAGCAAGTACGCAAAGCAGTCCGGCGGCCGCGGACAGTACGGTCACTGCAAGGTGATCTTCACACCCATGGATCCCAACGGCGAAAAGACCTTCGAGTTCGAGAGCACCGTTGTGGGCGGCGCCATCCCCAAGGAGTATATCCCCGCTGTAGGCGAGGGTATTGAGGAGGCAACACACTGCGGCATCCTGGGCGGGTTCCCCGTACTGGGCGTACACGCAAATGTATACGATGGTTCCTACCACGAGGTGGACTCCTCCGAGATGGCGTTCCACATCGCAGGTTCCATGGCTTTCAAGGAGGCTATGCAAAAAGGCGCTCCTCAGCTCCTTGAGCCCATCATGAAGGTGGAGGTTTCCACTCCCGAGGACTACATGGGTGATGTGATCGGTGATATCAACTCCCGCCGTGGCCGTATCGAGGGTATGGACGACATCGCATCCGGCAAGATGATCAGAGGCTATGTGCCCCTTGCAGAGATGTTTGGCTACTCCACAGACCTTCGTTCTAAGACCCAGGGCCGCGGAAGCTATTCCATGTTCTTCGAGAGGTATGAGCCGGTTCCCAAGAATGTTCAGGAAAAGGTTTTAGCTGCTCAGAAGGGCAAATAAGAAGCACGGAGCATCCCGCGCAGCAAGGATGCTAAAACAGGTTTTGACATCCTTGCTGGAATTTGTAATTTATACCGCTTCCTTTCCCTGCACTAGATGCAGGGAGAGGAAAATGGCAAAATAAAGATAGTTTTTTGGGTTTTTTAAAAAAATAGGCTTGCAAAAAACTGGATTATAGCATATAATCGGTGATAGTCTATTAAAATCTGCCCTAAGGGCGAGTTTCTCATTTTTAAGGAGGATTATAAAAATGGCAAAGGCTAAGTTTGAAAGAACCAAACCGCATTGTAACATTGGTACGATCGGTCACGTTGACCATGGTAAGACTACTCTGACAGCAGCTATCACAAAGGTTCTGTCCGAGAGAGTTGCTGGTAACGCAGCCGTAGATTTCGAGAACATCGACAAGGCTCCGGAGGAGAGAGAAAGAGGTATCACCATCTCCACCGCACACGTTGAGTATGAGACTGAGAAGAGACATTACGCACACGTTGACTGCCCTGGACATGCTGACTACGTAAAGAACATGATCACCGGCGCAGCGCAGATGGACGGCGCAATCCTTGTAGTAGCAGCTACCGACGGCGTTATGGCTCAGACAAAGGAGCACATCCTTCTGTCCCGCCAGGTTAACGTTCCGTACATCGTAGTATTCATGAACAAATGCGATATGGTAGACGATGAGGAGCTGCT
>CALWLH010000140.1 GCA_944381475.1 uncultured Lachnospiraceae bacterium
TCTATGACATTCTTGGACGAGAAGATCTATGGCGCAAAATGAAAATACCACCACCGGTGAATCTCACCGAGATTCTACGAGATATTCAAATGGGAATGCATACACGATGGTATTACCTGGATGATGATCGTCTAGAAGAGTACGTGCCATACGAACTAAGTAGCAAACAACAGGCAATCAATAAAATGCGATCGAAACTACCTCGTGCTATTACTGACGAGCAAAAGCGCAAGGAGGTAGAAGAGAAGCAGCGACAAGTCCAGCAATTGGAACAAGAGCTGGGACTGGGTAAAAAGGAGCGAGCCGAGCGTAAGGACAAAACATACAACTTGTTGGACATTAAAGAAGCGGTTGAAATCAAACCATCCGACTATAGCAGATCAATTAATACAAAGGAATTCCAATTTGTGCACAAACCACGCGATGGTACGGCGAATTACACGGTGCAGGAACCAGCGAAGGGGACACGCAAAGTGTCCCGTAAGGGATTGCGATCAAAGTATGAACTGGTGTAGCCAAAGTGAAAATATTTACTTTGGACATCGCTGCCCTTATTCGTTATTTAAGTTGTTCAAATCAGTTCGCCATCCCAAATCAATGCGCACTTGTTTCAACTGGAGTCGAATCGATGCCAGTATTCGTTTGTCCTTATCAACCCAGTTCTTCAAGGGTAAGGAGAAATGGCATACAGATTCTGCTTTTCCATCATATTTCTCGCATATTTCTTTCAATGGTTTTTCAGCCATGGATCGGAATACACATCCATTGGGCAACTGATTGAGGCGATACAACTCAACACGTCCATCCTTCTCAATCACTTTCCTTGCAATATCCCACCTCTCCATGCGACAAAATTGGGAATACAGATAAACCGTATTGTTTTCGATCCTGTATGTGAGATAATAGGTCCAATGGTCATCATCAGGTACATATCGATTCTTAAGATCCTTACATTGTTGAATCAATTCATCAATGGCGTTTTAGATAATCATTGTCCTGTTCACGCATACGTGTTAGGAACGAATAAACATCACAAGCAAATACAGGATCTGTCCACATAAGACAAGCATGAAGCAACTCCTCACAAACAATGTAACCCTTGTTTGTTCCATTGAAATCAGGTGTTGTGATAACCTGGATTACATGGGGTATGTTCCATTTATCGTCATTTGACGGTACGGGAGAATTCTCCCGTACCGTGTTTGACCCCTCGTTTTGACCCTCTTTTGACGGTAGGTCGGAATTCGGCCCTACCGTCTTTTCATACCGTTTTCGAAGCAACTCTTGGGTTTGCTTATTCTCGAGATAATGCTTAAAACTCTTCTCCGTTTCATGCTTCTCGTTGTACTGGCGCAATAAATCGGATACAAGGTACATCTTGGTGCCGTCAATGTTGCACACGCGTATCTTGTAATCGTAGAAATCGATCTCGGTGAATGATGGATTCATTTACAACTAGTCCTTTATTTCTTTAAGTGACAAATCGTTTGCAAATTTCTGATAATATCTAGTACAAAGTGAAAATAGCACACAATGTCTTACAATGTCTTACAATGTCTTACAATCGCTGAATAGCTGGATCAACTGCATCATGGGTGTACAAGTGGAGGAGTGCGAGGTATCCACAATTGTTGGCAAATATCGATTGATATTTTACTTTGTTTACACGAAATAGTCGGTTCGTGTCTGACAATGGAAAGTCATTAAGTTCACCAAAACTATCCTGGTAATTCAATGTACCATCAGGTTCACGAAAACAAGACACGTAATGACCCATTTGCCCCTTCGTCGCGTTTTCAAATGGTATCCAAATGATCGCATTGGCTGGCTCCTTGTATTTCTTTGCCAATTGTTTATACTTGTCCAATTCCAACACCTTGAAATCAGGTATCCCGAGTTGTTTAGCCAATTCGGTAACTTGTGCAAATGTCATGGGTTCCGCATCAACATTCATGTAGCCGTGGGTTTACAATTTTCTCAAAACACTCTCTTTCGCGGTGTCACTACTGACTTGTACGTCTTGTTCTCGGAAATCAGGTTGCCCGTAATAGTCGGATAAATCAACAGTGAATATTCTTGCCATTATTTACTATTGCACAAACAAAGTGAAAAGAATGGGCACAACTTCAATTAATCATCATCTTCCCACGCTTCAACATAATCATGATAGTATTGCGATTGAGCCGAGCTATCCATTCCATCGGATGGACTTTGATCAGATAGGCTTTGATCAGATCGGCTCCACCCCGCATGTTCATCTTCCCATCTATCATCAAATTGGTATTGGCTCGAATGCTCATCTGGTCCAAACAAACTCAATGCTGTTAAAGCTATAGAATGAAGAAATTCACGATATCTCTCCGTACCCTGATTATCTTCTATTTGTTCAAATTGCTTTATATAGTCATCTATCTCGTCAAACGTATTAAAGATTTCATTAAGGCTTTCAATCTCCCATTTAACAAATTCGCTCTTACTTAATTTTACAAAGAATGAATGCACAGGACTTTTGGTTCCTTTTTCATATTCTTCCATTAATTTTCCAATTCTAACAACATCAATGAAGATATCTCGTTCATATAGCTCATATTCTTCGGTTAAATATTCATTTTCATTCAACAGAGCTAATAATGTCAAGAAATTGTTGCGACATTCATACAATGGTTCTTTAGAAGCACTAATAACTGGTTTGAATAGATATAATGAAATTGCAACATTGATTGTATTCTTCATGTTATCATCAAATCCTTCTGGGATTCCAGGAGAAATTTCATTACTTATTCTTATGTTTTCAGGAAATTCATTTGACAATATCTGAAATCGATGATAGAAGTATTCACATTCACCATTTTCATCAAAATACTCATACAAATTGAGCCTACGAAGATATTCTTTGTATTGATCATAACTCAATGGTGCTGCCTTTGTTACTCTTTTCACATGTTCACGCATCTCATGTAATCTAGCATTATCAACTATTACATGCGATCCATCAAATTGTATCGGTGTTGGTGGTCCAAATGTTCGTCTTCTCGCTCCTCTTTGAACATTACCCACAGGTTCTTGCACAGTTTCAGCAGGGGGGTGGGCAAGTGCTTCCGCTCGCCTGGCGAAGATGGCCTGCAGTCCCGGTTGCGGTCCCCGGGGGCGATTGTCGAAGAAGTCATCCTCTTCAATGCCATACCTTGTGTGATATCGTCCTCGCATTAGATCGTCCCTATCTAACCCTAATCGCCTACCATTTGTATTAGGAACAGCGGACGGTCCATGAACATATCGAACACTTCGCATACGTTGGAGCTCATTGTTTATGTCTTCAAACAACTTGCGCTCCTTGTCATCAGTAGTGTAAGATGCATGATACTCATTAACCATTTGTTCCTGTTTTATTAATTCATTATTAGCCTTGTTCACACTTTTCACAAACTCGCTTGCACTCGTACCAACCATGGGTTCCACTTTAGCTTCCACCTTAATAGGATTCACTTCTTGTCCTGAAGAACCAGCCAGAATTTGAGCATTTTGTTTGTTCGTTTCATTCACTTTGGCTTCTATAGCTTTCATTTGATTAGCCACATTGACTTGGTCCACATTATTGAACATAGCTTGGCCTTGGGTAGGTTTAAACAGAACAGACATCGAAGTTATAAAGGGATTTATGAACTTGTAAGGATTGATCCATTGGAATGTTCCATTGTTCGGAGAACCTTCTATAATTAAAGAATAATGCATATTATATTTACCAAAGAAGAATGAAGTGCAACCAAACTCCCGGTGCGTCCAGAGATGAGAAAACAATTTTTTTACCATATATAGAGAAGAATCGCTAACTATTTGTTTGTAATGGTTGTCAATTGCCTACAATGGTTGACAATGGTTAACAATCGATTGCAATCGCCAGCAATTGCAAACAATCGCTAACTATTGCTGGCGATTGTTTTTTGCGTAAAACACGCCACCGACAGCAATGGTTGACATTCGCTAACCATTGCAAACGATTGACTGCAATAGTTAACCATTTCCAACCGCCGAGCTTGTTTGGCTACCATCGTCAAAAATAGCCCGATATTTGGAAACTAATTTTTGATAAAAATTAGCACTATTTCCGCCCTATTACGCAAAATTGAAACCAAGTCAAAATCCCTATCATAGAAATTGTTGATGGATGATAGGGATTTTGACTTGGTTTCAATTTTGCGTATTTGGCGCCAATTACTAACTACTATTAGAGTTACGCAAAGGCAGAGTAATGTGTTTCCAATATCTTGTCTGCAGAAGAGATGTACTCTGTATTAAAAATTAGTAACAGGAAAGAACTGAAGGGATCATTGATACCATTGGTAAATGCACGTATAGTATACTATGAAGGTATCGATTTTTTACATTCAATACTCTAGCCACTTATATTTTTGCAGAATCGAGGATGACTGATAACTTGTTCAATGATCCTTAGATACGAGTTTGAGTATAAGGAAGCACACTTACCTGGGTTCGTTCTCACCAGCTAAGAGTTTATATCTTGACTTGTTTTATGTTGTATTGATGTACTACCGAGAATATATCAATCTGTGAATTCCTTCCATGAATCAGATTGCTGTAGGATGTTACAAAACTAGTAAATCGATTAACATTGTTGTCCTGCATCAATACTCAGATTCTTCAAAGGTTCGTCAAACAAACAAGGAGCAAATGGATCAGTGCGACTGAACAAGACCAGCAAAGATAGCAGAAACATCTACTCAACAACCTCACTCGACGAATACTATCCACTGATTTCGATTCTACGTGCTGGAATGAATCCGGCAGGTTCACTGTAAGAACACTGGGTATATCTGGTGATCAATGCGTCAAACCCATACTTGAGAGAGTGACAGAACGGCAATATCTGCAACTGAATCCAGTCGAAGTGATAGAGCAAAGCTGAGGAAGGTCTAGATATCAGTCGAGCGCTTCAAATTACCTCTCATCACCAATGAGCAAGCTGAGTCATCTCTCCCATCCAGCTTATACTGGCCCAAATTAATTGATATAAGATTGGGAAGATCTAGTTGATATACGTTCAAATAGCTATACTCGAAATGTTCATAGATAATGAATCAGAGAAGGCGAGATCACCTAATGTAACAAACTGCAGATTAGGAAGATCTATATAGTAGATTAGACTCGTTAGTGTATACCTTGAAGGATAAAAGAAGAAGAATAAAAATTGAAGGAGTCACTTCCAATTTCCCCAATAGTAAGATATGACAATGAATCGAGATTCTTCAATTCAAATTCACCCGAATAA
>CALWLH010000141.1 GCA_944381475.1 uncultured Lachnospiraceae bacterium
AGTAATGTTTTTATATAATCCTCCATGGAACGAAAGGCTGTTCTTGGAGGCATCATGATCTGATCCTGTGCGGGTATGTAGCAAGCTTTGGCCTGCGCGATATCGCGGATCTTACAGGGGCTGGCACGGATGAGGTTATCAAGGATATCCTCTTCTTTTTTTGTTGCCGGGAGCGTTAACTCCGGCATCCCATCCACCTGCGCGGCGTTGTAAACATAAAAATAAGAGACAACCGGGTGCTCCAGAGGCACAACGACTCTCTCTTTTTCATGGGTTATAGAATTTTCCTGCTCGGCAAGCTTTTCGTAAATCCACTTTTCGCAGAAGATACCCTTTTCTCCTTTTTTTATTTTCCAGCCCTGCTTAGCGGCCTGGACAAAGGTGACATATCTGGCGTCTGAATAGTTATGGTCCATCGCTGCCTGGATCAGACGCAGCCTGTTTCCTCCTGCATAGCGGACACTGGAAACGGGGTTATACGGCAGGCACACAGAAGGGTCCCAGGACCGCTGCCATACTAAGTTACCTCGCTCCATTTCCACAAGAATCTCATCCACGATCCTTCTCCTGCTCTCTGCTACTATAGCCTGTGCCTTACCTGCCATAAAGCCCCCTGTGCTGATCCGGCGTTATGGTGCTGACCTGTTTTGTAAGGTGGTCATAACGATATATACTATCCGTCAATACGCTCTTTGGATCTAACGTCTTATTGATATCCGCTACCATGGCCCGAAGAGTATCAGGATCCAGTCCGGATGCGGGAACAGCAAGAAATTTATGCACAGAGGAGGGAAGCAGATAGTAATCACCATCCAGCATACCTCCTACCCTCTCAAGCAGTTCCCCGCTAAGTATCGCGCTTGCCCCAAACTCTTCTCCCGTACTAACAACAAACATCGGTACAGGGGAGGGCATCATTGCTTCAACAAATTCCTCCGCCTCTTGTGCGCCAAATTTCTTTCTTGTAAGCTCTAAAAGCACATCCGCCATTGAACGGATCTGGGGCTTTATGTTATTCATTGCCGCAGCAAATAGCTCTTCTTCTGTAATCTGAAATTCTTTCATCATTGGCCTTGATATCTTATAAAGATAATTGTCGTTTGAAACTATCGGCACTGCTGCAAGGTTTTGCCACTGGACAAATGGTATTTCATTCAGAAGATCCAGATTTTTTTCCCGTTCCATCAGCCGCAGGCGGACCTGGCTTAGTATTTTTTCCCGATCCGGCTTTAACTCTTCCATAGTAGCTTTCGCAGACTGCAGAGCATTAAAGTAATCGCTTGTAAACTGATAAAACACCTGATTAAAATCCTGCCCGTTTTCATACATCATACGGTATCGTTCGATGGGGATAACCGGACTAATCCCGTTCCGATCCACGAAGCATATCCCCCTATAGGAATCCCCTATTTTGTTGATCTGGGTAACACGTATATCCAGTGAAGGGTGGTTTTCGTGTATCCAGTCTAAAAATTCTTTTTCAAAATCCATCATACAAACCCCTTTCTGATATTATAAATTTGAGTTGTGAGTAGCGATTAAAAAGAAATGCCGAGAAATCCGGACAGCACAGCTTTTATTTGGCTCGCCTTCATTCCTGGTTTCACAATCTGCTGTATTTTGTCAGCGCTGCATCCCTTTAAGAGAGCCTGGCGGATTATCTCCAGCTGATCAGCCTGATATCCCTTAAACCGTTCCATCTGCGCCAGCCTATCCTGCATCACTTTCTCTATAAAAAGCGGCTGCTGGCTGTCAAGGTTAAAGGTGTGTATGGTTATCGGTTCTCCAGCTTCCGCCGCCTGGCGATAAAATTCTAAATCCTCTTTTGTCAGCTCTTCAAAAAGTGCCTCCTTCTCCTTGGCTTTCTTCCTTTCTTTCCCTGGATTTTTCTTCTCTTGTCCTTCTGAAGCATCGGGCCTTTCCGGTTGATGGAAATAGTTCCCTAATAACTTAGCTTTATAAAAATTTCGGCTGGTAAGCGTGCGGTATTTTTTATCCATAACGGGGTCAAAGCCCGCCACAAAAATAATTAGGTCACTTGCGAAAAGCTTTCCTACCTCATTCGGCTTCATCAGTTCGCGGCCTAAAACATCATCACTTCTACTGTCATTGCCGTGAATTCCATAGGATTTACTAGTGCTGCGCTTGTCAATAGTAGCCTGCCCCAGCCGTTCCGAAATCCACTTATGGGTTTCGTACTCCGATCCGCCAAGGTAGATGGTGACGTCGCAGTTGTTGCGAATCGTCTTGTGCTGGTCTTTATACAAATCCTCCAACTGGGAGGGATCCTGCAGCACGATCACACAGGAGATATTCCGCCCTGCCATGGTAGATACAAGCTTGGGAAAGGTATTAGGCAGCGGCACGTTCGCGAACTCATCCAGCCAGCATGTGATAGGAATCGGGAGCCTCCCCCTATCCTGTGTACAATAATGGTCAGCGGCGTAGTACAATTCTTTAAAGGCCTGCATGTATGCCAAAGATACAACGAAATTCCAGCGGGTATCCGCATCCGGAATACAAAAAAACAGGGCGGTTTTTTTCGTCCTGTCCTCCTTATATCCCATCCCAATCGCCTCAAAATCGATCTGGTTGCCATCCATGATCCGCAAAAGCTTATCATCATAAAACGCGGATAAACGCCCTGTCGCCGAGAAAAGAACACTTTTTACGGTGTCCGATGCACCGGACATGGCAGAAAGATACTTAATCGCCGCCGGATGATCCAGATTTTTCCGGCGCAGCAGCGTCATTTCCCGCCTCATCTTATCGATATATTTATCATCTAAAGACAGATCCGTAAGCATGCGCATCAGAGTGCGGAATGTCCTGGCTTCCTCATTTTTCTCAAGAAATATATAGTAGCACAAGCCTTCTATCAACGATTTAGCGGATTGATCCCAGATAGGTGCATCCTTTTGCGCTTTCGGATCCTCCAGGGAATTCCATATAAGCTCCACCAGCTCAGGAATGTCCTCCGCTCCTTTGATGTGAACGAAGGGATTATACTGATCGGAGCGCTCAAAATCGATGAGATCTAGAACCTGGATCTCGTAGCCGTGGCTTTTTAGAAAATTTCCATAGGTTCGCAAAACCTCTTTTTTGGGATCTGTGATGATCATGGATCCACAGCAAAGCATAACATTAGGACCTACTATAGTAAGTGTCTTGCCCTTTCTGGAGCCAGCTACAATCAGTACGTTATTATTCAAATGTGTCCAGTCCATATCCATGCTGATCTGCAGGTTTTGGCTGTAGCATCGATAATAATTGTCCTCTGCCCCTTTCTTTTTATCCGCGGGATGAGTAAGCTTCTTGGTTATTGCTTTCGGGTCGGCCCACTCTGCAGACCCTTGTTCCTTGCCCCACATCCAGTTTTTGCGGGTAAAATAAAAGTACAGCGCTATATATACCCCTAGAACCAATCCGATCAGGATACCTTGTATGCTGTATTGATTATTCCAATAGTTGCCAAAAGGGCGGTTTAAAACTTCTGGGAGTCCCGAAAGCACGCTTTGAAAAGTAAGTACACCCTGCTCATCCGTACACCCTGCCGCCAGATATCCAAGATACGTGATGGCCACGGCTATAACAATGGCGGTTGTCATATCCTTTTTCTTTTTTTTCATAGCGTTCTGCTCTTCTCGTGTATCTCAACCGGATGCGGCTCCGGAATGGGTACAGCGGCTTTCCTGGCTTCTTCTGCCTTTTTTCTCTCTTCCAGAAGAGCTTGAAGCTCTGCAAGAATATCACTGCCCTTTTTCTTATCCCCGGCGTCTCCAGACGGCAATATGGTTGCATATTCCTCTTTTTTGCGAATATCAATCTGTATCTTTGCCTGGTCCACTGGATCGTCCTTGATGCTGGTCTGCGGTATGGGAATGGCGTAGGAGTTTGTGGGGGCAACCAGGGGATCTCTTTCTGGTTCTGTGAGTATGAGCTTCATCCGTGGAACGCGCAGTGTAACAACCTCATCCGTCTCGGCAAGGATATCGAACTGGTCAGGCTCCAGATGATTTCTGTCGTACTCTGCGGCGAGCATTGCGGCCGTATCCTTCTCGGCGTTGTTTGTATAATCCTCATAGCTGATTATAGTCCCGTGCTGCCATTTATTCAGCATGGTCTGCACCAGCATTTGGTGCTTGGGCGGGAATGCGATCTCCGCCTTTCCATCCTTTAGGTTTAAATCCGGAAGCTCAGAAAATTTAACGCCGTACTGTGCCAGATATTCCTTTGCCTGCTCCTTTAGGCTCTCGTCAAACTGGCAGATCATGATACTCTGATCCTGCTCCAAAAGGACATGGTATGCAACCTCCCCGCTGTTGATATACGTCGGCTGGGTATTAGGAGTTATGATCTCCCCCCGCCCCCCGAGGGTCTGCAGAACCGCATTCATGCGGTCGGCATAGTGTTTTCCAAAGGATACCTGGGTATAGTGGATCCCGTTGATATCAGCATCCGGCATAACCGCATACGGGACCCCGAACTGATCTAACAGCGGCCGCAGCTGATCGATCTCTATATTTTCAAATCGGCATACTGACAGCTGCCCTCCCTCAAAGCGATTTAACTTATCCAAGGTTACCTC
Source organism: uncultured Lachnospiraceae bacterium (assembly GCA_944381475.1). GTDB lineage: Bacteria > Bacillota > Clostridia > Lachnospirales > Lachnospiraceae > UBA4292. The sequence continues at coordinate 4,589 of CALWLH010000141.1, forward strand.
ACCAATCAGCTTCTCATGCCTCACCTTGTCAATTTGTGACAATATGGCCTTGATGATATTGATGCCGATCTCTGTTGTTTTCACTGCAATACTGCCGACGCCCACTAATCCTTTTCCTATTATTTCTGCGATCTGTACCGCCTCTTCTATTTCTGCCATAGATAACTCCCCTCCTATTTACGCTCCCACTGCAGCAGGCTGTTCGCTGTCAAAAAGAAACATATAGATTTCTGTCAGTTTCCGGATTTTTTCCGCAGAGCCATTTTTGTCAACAACATATCTTAGGTGCTCATAGGGCACCCCAAGACGAAGGGACTCCGACACGGCCTGGAGCTTGTCGTCATCCAGCCCCTCATTGACAAAGGACAAAACCGCCAGTCTCTTGCTATCCTCATCCCGCTCTATCTGACCGGCGTTCGCCTTTCTAAATATATTTAACAATCTGGTCGCAAAGGGAGCAGCTGGCCGCTGGCTTTTTTCGATAATGGTATTGGTGTTTGTATCCATAAAATCTATATTCGTATCCATCTTTTGATCACTCTTGGATATCTCCCCAGTGCTGCTGGATACTCCTGCGCTGCCGGTCTTGTCCATAGACGCCTCCATTTCCTGCAGATCCTGAATCGTCTCTTCTCCGGCTTCTTTTCTGTCGGGGCTGTTTAGGTTGTTGTTCAGATGATCCATCTGCGCTTTCAGCCCTGTCAGATCCTTCTTGATCTCCTTAACCGTCTTTACGAGATTTGCCATATCCTTGCTGGTGGGGGGATCAAGCAGCGTTTCGTTTAGATTCCTGATCTCCTGCAGGAGCATATCCATCCTTGCGTCACCCCTGGAATTCAGCCTTAAATTCCGCATATCCTCTGCGCTGATTTTTCCTTTTGAAAACTGCTCCAGGGTGCCTTTTGGAAGGTCATCCTCCATTCCCGCAAGCTGCTCGATCAGCTGCTGCTTGTTCAGTGCTGCGGGCATATATTTAACCACACGCTCCGGGTCAAAGCCTGCCTGCAGCGCTGCAGCCGCTATAACAAATTCCTCCTTTTTACCTGCGGAAACATATGTCTCCTGCAGGCTTTCAAAAACCTCCTGTACCTCTTTGTTCATGCATACTCTCCTTTCTGCCCTTTTTGGGGCAATAAAAAAGAGAAGCCTGGTTTAAGCTTCTCTTTCTATCACACATATTTTTATAACTTCGGGAAATTTTGCCCGAAGTTATAATATAAGCTATCTCTTTCTTCCGCCTGCTACAGGAGCCGCCGCTTTATATTGAGCTAGCTTTTCATAAACCTCATCCTCAGATATTCCCAGCCTTTTGATCAGGGTATCAAGATCTATGATCTTCTCATGGTACAAATCCAACAATTCCTGCTGTCTTCCTTTATCAATTCCCTGCTCAATTCCTTGTTCAATTCCCTGTTCAATTCCCTGTTCCCAAATCAAATCACTCAGATTACACATATGTTTTATGACCTCTATATTTTTCTTGACGGAGCAGCTGATACAGGCTTCTGTATGGCGAATCTTTTATACACTTCCTCTAACGAAATGTTTAATTGTTCAGCTATATCCTCTTCCCTTATCACGCCTTTCTTATATAGGGCAAGCAGCGTCTCATATCTTCCTTTATCTATTCCCTGTTCAATTCCCTGTTCCCAAATCAAATCACTCAGATTACACATATAGTTGCTCCTCCTTTCCATATCATCCGACATCGGGATACCATACTCACTCTCCAAAATCTTCTTTTTTTCCGGCACTGTCATTTTTCCTGAGAACACTGTCCCTAAAAGCCTATGAAGCTTAAGCTCATCTCTTTCCTCTGCCAAATTCCTTGACAGACATACCCGGATCACGCTCAGCCGATCAAATCTTGCTTTATCCTGCGGCGCTTTCCCGACTATATCCTCCTGGACCATGTGAAATCTCGTGAGCGTATTCTCCACTTCCCTTGGTGTGTCCATGCAGATCCAAATAGAATAAACCTTCTTGATATCATCGTAGTTGGAACCCGTAAACTCTGTGCCCAGCTGGGCCGATATCATTCTGGCTGTGTAAAAGACACCCCGAGTAACAATGTCGTATCCCGGACGAAATGCTTTCTGGGCCTCCACATCCACAATCAGCTTAATCTTCTCCGTCCTGTCAGGAGTCCAGACATAAAAACGGATATCATAGTAAATGGCCCCCTCATAGGGTACGCTATCCTCCGTGTTGCTTCCTGTGATCTCTGGATTATTACTTTCTCCTGGATTTACTCTGACACCTGAGACCTGCGGCTCTCCCTCTATCAGGAGCTCTACCTCCCTGGGATCCATCCCCTTAAATTCTGCGACGCTATGTACTAAAATATGTGCCAGAATAATCTTCTCTGCCAAAATCATTTTAGCGTTCTGGTCGTACTGTGCCTTTCTGTCGGATATATAAATCTTTCTGGCAAGGTTTTCTCCATCCATCGTTCCACCCCTCTCTCCACTTATATTTTACACAATTCTAGCCTTTATAGCAAGTAAAAAAACAAAACTCAATGCCTTTAGTTGAACGGCAGGCCCTCGTCCTCTACACCGTCCGGAATGTTCATAAACCCGTCAATGGATGCTGTCTCAGGTGCAGGTCCTCCTGCCGGTGCGAACTGCTGCCCACCCTGATAGCCGCCGCTTGACTGATAACTACCATTGCTGCCGGATGAAGCAGCCTTACTCTCTGCAAATTCTATTTCTTCCGCAACCACATCGGTTGTGTAAACCCGCTGGCCATCTCTGTTGATGTAGCTTCCGGTCTGTATCCGTCCCACCACGACGATCTTTTTTCCCTGGAATACATACTTTTCTACTACTTCTGCGGTTTTTCCAAAACAAACACACTGAATAAAATCCGCTTCCCACTGCTGATCGCTTTTTCGCATCGGCCTGTTTACTGCAAGGGTAAATCTTGCAATCGCCATGGAATGCTCACCCTGGGAGTAGTTGATCCTCGGATCCCTAATGAGTCTGCCCATTAGTATTACTTTATTCATAGTCCCTAACCCCCTTTCCGACAAGAGAAAGAGAACGGTACGGCACAAGTCGTACCTGCGGGCTTTTGGTACTGTCCTTTCTTGTTAGTTCAGCTGTATATCTGTTCTTTTTTGTTACTACCCATTGATCATATTGGATGGAATTAATATCCATCAGCATCACAGTGCTGCCAATTTCCAAACTATCTTTATCCTTCATCGCTTAATCCTCCTGATTCACCGTTTTTGGTTTGAGCCTCGCCATTACCATACAATTCCACTGTCCACACCCTGTACAGAATCCGGGCAGCAATTAAAACAAATAGGATCCCCGACGCAGCTATTATCACGATTATCTCCATATCCTACTCCACCTCTATTCTCACCCCTCTGACAAGCAGCCGATGGGAATTGATACCGTAGGGTGTACAAGTGAAGAGGGTTACATAATCCTTTTCTGCATCAAATACCAGGGAGGAGGTGTCAGACGGTACAACTGTAAGGATCTGATCGACCTTATAGGTCAGCTCTCTGTCAAGGACGTACAGTGTAAATGTATCGCCTATCTCCAATTTGTTCAAGTTGCTAAATAGCTCAGCCGTATATCCGCTGTGGGAGGACAGCACAACATGCGTCCCCGATCCTCCTCCCGGAAGGGAGGAGCCTTCCAGGTGCCCCACCCCAGCTGCCAGTTCCTTGTCACCAGTGCCATGGTAGATCGGCAGGGTCACGTCTATTTCAGGGATCTCCAGATAGCCCATCATGCCGTATCCATCGACATTCAACAGCCCTTGATAAACCGGATCCTGCGGCTCTCCCTTTACAAAGCTTATTGCGTCCTGGTCGGCCTGAGTGCGCAGAGTAGCATTGTAAGCCTCCACATCAGCCCATATATCCCCGTAGTCTGCCTCCATATCCTCGACCAGCTGGTTATAGGCAAAGATGCGGTCGCTGTGCTGCTGATCGGCAAGGTAGTTACTGATAAGGGGATACAGAGCGAAGACCAAGGTAACCACCAGGCACAACACAGCAGTGATATAATATATCTTTTTCTTTTTCATGGCTGCTTGCTATCAGACGTCAGCGCCTGTATCCGGACCGGTTATGCCGCTCAGTTCCCTGTTCAACTCATCCAGACGCTGTTCGCATCTTTTCTGCTTGCTGATGGCCGCTTTATGTGCCGCTTCTACCTTTTTGATTTCTTCTTTGATCTCTTCTATACTTCTCATCTTTACCTCCTTTTACCTCCTTGGATTTATGTGTGGTCAAGTGCCCCTTATGGGGCACCTGACAAATAGTTTTAATTACCTTTCCCGCTGCTTTTTACGCGCATATGCCATACATGCCACAGAGGCCCCTCCGGTTACAAGGGCCGCCAGGTAAAATACATATGTACCCATACCTCCCGTTACAGGAAGCGGCGGCTGGGCCTCATCGAGTATCGTCGCACTGGCCTGATATGAAACTATCTGGATATCCTCGCTGTCATCGCTCAGGCGCTCCAGCAGGCTTGTGGTCTCGTTATACGCTGCTGTCAGAGTAAATACGATATCGTCCGCTTTTACATAGCCTGCGGGGGCCTTGGTTTCGCGGAGGGTATACTCAACTGCATCGTCCAGTCCCTTTACGATGATCTTACCGTCTGTGTTGGTCACAATGGTATCTGTAGCGGTCATGCCAGCTGCATCCTCGTCATCAATCGTACCTTTTACATAATAGGTATTAGCGCTGTCCTTTAATAATCCGATCACAGCCCCATCCCTCATCAGCTGGAATTCTGCATCCGCAAGGGTGCTGCCATCGGCATTGACCTTTGTGGCATCAAGCACAAATGTATAGTCATACACAGTATCCGGCTGGCTGGTTCCTGTGGATTCTATATAGGGATTGTTGGTATACTCCAGGTGCGCGGTGTTATCGTTATGCTCGCTGGCGATCTCTGCTTTTTCGTTTAGTATGCAATCAAAATATACGTAGAGTTCCCGCTCTCCTTCCGCGTACAGCCGGTCAAGGGTCTCCCTGGCCACATCGATCTCGAAGTCGCAGCCATCCTGCTTGTTCGTGGTCATCGTCCATCCGTCTGTCACTTCCTCGGTCCTTGCCTCATCGGTGTAGATCTTTACGCTGTCGGCGTTAAAGGTCAGCCCCTCCTCCATGTAGTCGTGGATGATGTACTGGTAGGTCTGATAGCCGGATGTGTCCGGGATGGTTGTGTGGATGCGGTAATAGACGGTGTCACCGATCTGGTTGTCTCCCACATCTCCCCAGGTGCCCAGCTCGTTGTGATAGATCTCCTTTTCCAATGTAGGGATGTCAGCCTTCTGGGTCACCACCACATTTCTGGCTCCCGTGTCCGTCACCTCGGCGCTGTCCACCTCGGCCACGATGGTGCTCAAGATGCCTTTGGAAAGCGTTCCGCCCTCCTCTGTAACAGTTTCAAACACCAGATAATAACCATTTTCAAGTCCGTTGATACGGTAAGATTTATTATCCGCCGCAATCTGTCCGGTGATGCCGGTGATATTCTTTTCCATGCTGTAGTCATATGCCGCTTTGGTAAACAGGTTCAGCTCCTCAGGCGTACAGTCCGAAACATAGTCATACGCAACGGAGTCCACCGTCTCTCCTGCCGGGATAGTAAGCCCCAGGGTATCGGTAAAAAGATCCTCATATTCGCTTAACAGATCATATGCGTAATCGTCATCTGAGTTGGTGTCGCCTTCCCCGGTATTAAGATATGTGAGGGAAAACATCTCGTATGCGGTAAAGGTCTTGCCCTCCAGGGACTGTTCTCCCGCTGCCTTGATGGTGATGGAACCCTCTCCATCCCCCTCCACGGCAAACGCCGGAAGGGCGCTGGCCGCTGTAAGCGCCGCAACAAGAAGCGCATTTAAAATAGTGGTTATTTTCTTTTTCATGTTCCTGATCTCCTTTCAGTTTGGGCAGGTTTGTCCGGAATATATTGAATGCCGCAGACCTCCTCACACGGGCTGCGGCATTTCATAATCCATCTGTTTTTTATCATAATCTCCTTTCCTTCTTATTCTCATTCCCTATTTTTTTTCTACTGCCACCAGTTTACACCTTACCGCACAACGGTTATAAGTTTGCGGAACGCAGGTAAACAGTGTCAGATCCCAGTTGCCTGCATAGAGCTGTTCCTTTTCTGAGCGGTGCATCGCGTCCACCGCCGTAACGGTGTAGGTGTAGATATAGCCATCCGCTGTCAAAATAACAGTCTGGCCAGGCTGCATAGCAAGGATCGGCCGAAAGTGGCTCTCATAGTTGTGGGCCATGATCACCAGATCCTGGGTGAGGAGGCTTCCGGAGTAGGTGCAGGGCGCATAGTCCATCATATCCGGATCCCATTCATTTAACAGGATCACCGGCAAGGTGACGCTCAGTTCCGGGATTTCGATGACTCCCAAATAGGTAATACCGTCAATGGTTACGCCATTCACACGCTCAGGTATAAGGTCATATACGTCCACGCTTGAGGCGTCCGGTTCAGGGGCCTGGGGGATGTTGCCTCCCCAGGCTTCTTCCCCGCCAGTGCTACCTGCACTGGGCTGTGTTTCAGCGCCGGGTACTTCCTGCGCCGTATCTTCCATCTCCGTAAGCAGCGCTCCAAGGACATTCGCCGTAAACTCCCCGGCTCTCTCATCCTGCTTTTTCCAGGCGGTATCTACGGCCAGCCCCGTACAAAGCAGCGCCGCTGATATGACGCCAAACAGTGCCGCAAGAAGATATAATTTATTTTTCATGCTGTTTTTTATCCGCTTTGCTTCCTTTGGAAAAAAGTGTTACTGCTCCGAAAAAGGAAGTTACGGCAATGATGTAAAAAATGGTCGTTCCAAACCCGCCTGTGACAGGAAGCTCCTGGCGGCCTGTCCGATCATTCACGACGGTAAAAGCAAGCGTTCCTTGCTCAACTGTTACCGGCGCATTGGCGGTAAGGTTCGTAACTGCTACCTGGCAGTCCTCCACGTCCGTAGCTCCGGTTATTACCACCCGATAGACGCTATCATCTGCCGTGTAGAAAAAGTCGTCCACGCTTGAGGCGTCCTCTTTTACATACAGGGTTTTTGTATTCCCAGCCGTTGCATACCAGGCCGGGAGAACATATTCCGCAAGGCCGTTTATGTCTGTGGTGATGGTTGTTACCTTATTCCTGCATTCCGGATCGCTGTAGATCTCAAATCTGACGCCGCTTAAAACTGTACCTGTATCATCCGTCTTTTTGACGGCGAACTGTCCGTAAAGCCTTATCCTGTTGTTTGTCTGGGTAAAGAAAGCGTACTGGGTTCCGTTGTTGGTTGTGGTGGATGTGCTCACCGCTGCCCCTGTGGCCGCGTTGGTCACTGTGACCTTACAGTCCTCCACGTCCGTGGCCCCGGTGATCACTACCTTGTACACTGTGCTGTTCCACACATAGCCCTTGCCTTCTGCGCTGGCCTGGTTCTCTCTCACATAGACCGTCTTTGTGGTACCCGCTGTGGCGTACCAGGTTCCGGCTGGGATGGAGCCGTTTGCCAGGGTGCTTAAGGACAGGAAGCCGTAGCCGCTGCTGTTGGTGGTGATGCCGCTGGATAACTTACCGGTAAGACTGTCGTTTGAGTATCCTGTGTAGACGTCAAAAAGAAGTCCGCTGACCGCTGCCCCGGTATCGTCCACCTTTCTGATGCCAAAGGCTCCACGGAGCACCCTTCTGTTGTTGCTCTGGGTAAAGTAAGCGTACTGGGTTCCGTTGTTGGTTGTGGTGGCCATGCTCACCGCTGCACCTGTGGCTGCATTGGTCACTGTGACCTTACAGTCCTCCACATCTGTGGCCCCGGTGATCACTACCTTATAAACCGTGCTGTTCCACACATATCCCTTGCCCTCGGCGCTGGCCTGGTTCTCGCGAACATAGACCGTCTTTGTGGTACCCGCTGTAGCGTACCAGGTTCCGGCTGGGATGGGTCCGTTAGCCAGGGTGCTTAAGGACAGGAAGCCGTAGCCGCTGCTGTTTGTGGTAATGCCGCTGGATAACTTACCGGTAAGGCTGCCGTTTGAGTATCCCGTGTAGACATCAAAAAGAAGTCCGCTGACCGCTGCCCCTGTATCATCCACCTTCCGGATGCCAAAGGCTCCCCGGAGCACCCTTCTGTTGTTGCTCTGGGTAAAGTAAGCGTACTGGGTTCCGTTGTTGGTTGTGGTGGCCATGCTCACCGCTGCCCCTGTGGCCGCGTTGGTCACTGTGACCTTACAGTCCTCCACGTCCGTGGCTCCGGTGATCACTACCTTGTACACTGTGCTGTTCCACACGTAGCCCTTGCCCTCGGCGCTGGCCTGGTTCTCTCTCACATAGACCGTCTTTGTGGTGCCCGCTGTGGCGTACCAGGTTCCGGCTGGGATGGAGCCGTTTGCCAAGGTGCTTAAGGACAGGAAGCCGTAGTCGCTGCTGTTTGTGGTAATGCCGCTGGATAACTTACCGGTAAGGCTGCCGTTTGAATATCCCGTGTAGACGTCAAAAAGAAGTCCGCTGACCGCTGACCCGGTATCGTCCACCTTTCTGATGCCAAAGGCTCCCCGGAGTACAACAGGCTCCTCCGGCGTAGCAAAGTAATCTGTAGTCCCCTCGATCAGATATCCTCTGATACCCGTCTTGGAGGAGCTTGCCGTCAGTGTTGTTGCTGAGGCTGCATCGGCGCTCTCATAATACTTTAAGCTGGTTATCTGGGTACCCACGCCATCTGCCGCCCTTACTCCGGTCACCGTGATCTCCCAGTAGCCGGTATTCCGTTCATAATTTGCCGGTGCGCTCTTTTCAAAGACATAAAAGGTTGCGGTTGTGCCTGTTCCAATGTTCTGCGCAGCAAACCAGGCTGCAGATGAGGACGCCGTTGTCACTGTCCCCAGTCCTATCCCGGAATATGCCCCGGATGCGCCGCCCTGGGCGATGGATTTGGAGTCGGTCAGCACATACACGCCCCCGGGCACAGAGGCGGTGGTTACACTGTCCGTCTTTACCAGGCCGATGCGGGCGGTATACTCCGGACGGTCTGTGATGTGTACCACGGGTATCACCGTGTCTGACCCCTGGGTGTACCAGCCACGATTGTAGTTGTAGTGGGTGGCGGTGTTCAGGGTGTAGCTTCCCCAGCTGCCGCTGGAGGTGGAATAATCATAGTAAATTGCGGAGATGATTCGGGTACCGGTTCCATTGGCATTCGTTGTCCCCTGCAGGTTGATCTGCCAGTAGCCGTCGTTTCTGTCGTATCCCCTGGGAGCCGATGCCTCATAGGCATACAGGGTCATGGTTGACGTGCCGGAGGGCAGTGTATATACGCCGGAGCTTACCGCCCCTGTGCTGCTTGTGGTCAGGGTGGAGGAGGCATAGCTTGTTCCTCCGTTTATCGCCCCAATCCGAGCGTTGGTCTCGCTGGTGGTTAGACCGATCACGGCCCCGGCCAGCCTGGAGCTTGCAGTGTTGTCCGCATTATACTCATACTTGTCAAAGCTTACCCTTGCATAGTAGGTATCCGGGGTGTTGGTTACTGTAAAATAGTAGCCGCTCCTTGATACGCTGGCTCCCGCATTCAGGCTGTCTGTGCTAGCGTTATAAGAATAGTAAGTCACAGAGTCCAGGCTGGAATATGCATACCCTACATCGCTGGGGGTAATCTTTAACACCCATACACCCGAACGCCGCACATACCCTTCCGGGGGGATAACCTCCGCCAGAGTCACGTAGATGGGGCCGCCGTCGCTGCCCGCCAGTGCGCTGCAGTTGTCACTGTTCAGATTTACGACTCCCACACCGGATGCGGAGGTGGTAAAGGAGCCGTCAAAGTAGCTGCCAAGCATGGACGTCACGCCGGTGGTTGACAGGGTTCCGTCTTCATACGCCTGTGTGAGGCTTGCCGCATATTTTTCCCTGGGTAATAAATTTGTTCTAAGGCTTAAGCTCCCAGATTTGTTGTATGCCGGGTCGGTGGTGGAAACATCATAGGCAAAGCAGGCCGAAAGCCTGGTACTGCTGCTGGCAGAGGAAACCTTGTTGACACCAAAGCGGGCAAAGTAGTCAGCTGGTTCATCTGGCACTCTTATCTCTATCTTATAAACCGCACACCCCGCTTGCGTATAGGCGGTGGGGGATGTGAGGGCAAATACCAGGTAACCCTTTGTAGTGGTTGTGGCAGCTCGATAATACAGTACCCTGACGGTTAGATTCCCCGTACCGCTGTCGCTCCCTGTTGCGCTTGTAGCGGAGGCCACGCAGTGTAGGGCGGCATAGCTCTCATACCCGGAAGGGTTCCCGGTAACACTTCCGCTCCACTCCAGGCTGGCACTTCCGTTGCTGAGGGTGGTGTTATTAGGCAGCTGGACAATCCTGTTAAAGGTGCTGTCCGGGTTTGCGGTGTTTAGCAGCGCCGTAGAGCCCTGGGTGAGGTTGATAATTGACACGGTACCGTCCGCGTTGACGTTACCCATATTTGATCCGTCCACCGCTGTGGCGCTACCCCCGGAGATATAGTAATAGCAGTAGGGGGCCGTGTTGGTGATAATCCTTGACGCGGTATCCGTGTTGGAGGAACTGTAGTTATTCACGTACTGATACGCACCGGAATAAGTAAAGGTCTGTCCCCGGCTGACGTTTTCCGCCGTAACGCTTACCCCCGGCAGCGTCTTCATGCTGGAAACATCTGTGGCATAGTAAATGTCGCCGGTAAAAGGAAGATCCCTTGCTATCAGGTTTGAGATATCACCGGTACTGCAGATCAGTATCTCCTTTTCTGCCGCTGATGACAGGCTTTCCTCCGCTGCATTTTCTCTGATTTTAACATTCACAGAGTAAACCGTATTGCCAGAAACAGCCAAGCTTAATGTACCTGTCTGAGCATCATAATACCCCCCTCCATTCGTCAAATCAAAAGGCAGCAGATCATCATTGACAGTGACATACAAATCCTCGATGGTGATCTTTCCTGCGTCCTCAGGATCAACTACAGGGACGGTGATGGTCACATCCAGCGTGGATACCTCAACTTGATGAGAGCCAATGCCGGAAACCCCCTCCATCTCGGATTCTGCGTTGACGGTGACCTTTACAGTATCATCCTCAAAGCTATAGGGAACCAACACCTGGGCCTCCAGAGGCTTTATTACCTCCTCCCCATGCTCGTTATAGTAGAAGGATTTTGGAATGTAAATCAGCCCCGTCTCTGCGTCGAAAATAATCTGATCGTTATAAATTTCAGGTTCTGCTGTATTTCCGTCTGTAAATTCTGCATATACGGCATTTCCTAACCCGTTTAGAGACGCCGGGTTTGCCAGCGCAACATAGTAATCCTCGTTCCCCTCCTGCGTATAAACGCTTAGAGTTGTCATATAGCTTGCCACAAACGCTTCTGGTGTATTTTTCCAGACGTCATTGATTGTGGTATCTTCATCCACCGCATACTTTTCAACCAGCGAATAGTTCAATATAAGGTAGTGATAGGTTGCGGCCAGGCCGTTTTCATCGTAGTCTCCAGCCGCGATGATGTCCTCTGTTTCAGACAGGGCTTGATCAGGCTCGCTGCTCTTATCGGGTTGAAGCTCATCAAGCAAAGTCTCGCTGAGTGCTTCAGGATTATTGTCTGTAGCATTCACCCCGTCCTGGGATAGCATGTCGACGCAATTTTCATTCAGCTGCGCTAACAGGTCTGTAAAACCCGCTTCGCTTATTGCCGCAGCATCCTGCCCCTTGTTATCGTCCAGATTTTCTATGATATAGTCGGAGGTCAGGTTTCCGCTTCCTGGGGAGGATGCTTCTTCTGTGATCACCGGCACACCCTCCGCAAACGCCGGAGGGGTAAAATCTGAAAACAGGGTAGATGCCATCATCGCCGCCGAC
>CALWLH010000142.1 GCA_944381475.1 uncultured Lachnospiraceae bacterium
TGATACACTTCGTCGTGTTCGTCGAAAAGCGCCAAAAGACGTTTTTGTTTATCGTTCAATCTTATGGAATAGTCTGAACCGGAGTAAAAATCTTCTTTTCCGATCAGATAATCAACCGAAACATCAAAGAAATCAGCCAAAGCAATCAATTGTTCCAGCGATGGTTGCGTTCTGGCGTTCTCCCAATTATTGTACGTCCCCTGACTGACATTGAATATTTTGGCAATCTCTCTCTGAGAAAGTTTCTTTTCGCTTCTAAGTTCAAATAGCCTAATCATGGTGGTCTCTCTGATAAATATATAGTATCAATTTTTTTTAATAAAAGTATTGACAAATTAGAAAAATTATTCTAATATAACTATAAGTGATTAAAAAAGTTAATCAAGAATCAGAGGATATTTGCGGGGGATATGAGCACTTTTGCTTTTCCAACGTAAAAATATAACTAAATTGGGAGTGACATTATGGCAAGATCAACAACATTTAAAGATTGGAAACAAACCGGTGGAACTGAAGCACAATTCAAAGATATGATCGATATTGCACAGAAAAATAAGAAGAAATACATAATGCTGTCGTTGATTCCATGGGTAGGTGCAATCATTTGGGGGTGGAAAGGTATCATTTGTATGGATACTATTCCGGTTCTTCAAGGCAAGGAGCCCAAAAAATTCAGTTTCTACCGATTGTGGATCAGAATTCAATCGTTTTTTATTTCTTTCCTTCTTGAACGCATAGGCACTCGTTCCCAGGATAGCATTATAAAAATTCTCGGGATTGAGGAATTCAAGCACCTCATCGCCTGATTTCCGCATAATGGAGGATGTATGAAAAACGAAAGAGAAATAGTTGGGGAAATTTTAGTTCCCGAAGGTGAGATGCAAGTGGATAATTGTATTTCGCATCCTGAAATTGAAAGTGTTGCGACTTGTGATAAGTGTGGAAACCCAATTTGTGAAACTTGTTACTCAACGTTCACTCTTGAAGATGAGGGAGAGGAGTATCATTTTTGTGCAGATTGCTACAAGGGTTTTGTAAGAGGTGAAATCGATGAGGCAAAGGACCTCAAAAAGATGATTATCAAAGAATTTATCGGCATTGCTCTCGGTATGCTGATAGGTTTACTTGTGGGACTGTTTTTGGGACTTAAATCTACAATTCTGGCTTTTCAAATAATTCTGCCCATTCTCGGAGTATTCGTGGGCGGCTCATTTGTCACTATAGTCAAAAAAATCTATAACGGATATCAGGAAAACAAAGACCGAAGTGGCGACGATAGTTCTTGGATTATCAATTTGATAACCATACTTGCCATAACAATAGGTTGCTTGATAGCTTCTCCGTTTACCACAATTTACAGAATTATTATTCGTGCGCTAGATAACAAAAGCCTTGACGAAATGATTACGAACGCTAACGGCGTCTTAAATTCCGTCGACGAGTTCGTAGCGCGCATCGGCGAGTATTTTGCCGAACAGACCGTCGGTACGGCGGCGCTTACGGCTGCGGCGGAGGGTATAAATGCGGGCGAAGAAGTATCGCTTGATGCAATAATAGGTGAAGGATTCGAGATCGCAGACAACGGCGAATTCCTGCGCAAGGTTAGAATGAGGTAAAGTAGAGGTAGAATTATGCATAGAACTATATATGTTCCCATTGGAGCGTTTGCCTCAGAAGAAGACGAGGCCGCCGAAAGAAGGCGTAAACTGGCGCAGGCATTGATGGCTGGCGACGAAATTTCTGTTACACCGTCTGGTAACGTGTTGACAGAGGATGAGGGCAGGGAAGTGCCAGCCGGCAATAATATTGTTGTGCCCGAAGGGAAACTTGCAAAACAATGAAAAGTATATATTGGTACGAAAACGACAAACAACTGCTTGCAGGAGAAGTCGCTGCGATGAAAAAGTTCTTTCCGTCTTTTAAACTTATGAAGATGGCGGATGGAAGACTTTATTGGCGCGGTACTGTAAATCCATCTGGCAAAGGCGGTGGCATGTGGGATTTAATGGTTATCTACGACAACAACCATCCTTACACCAACAACGAGGACACTTACGGTGGATCCATTGACGTATATCCGGTTAAGCCCAATCTCGCCGAACTTCAAAAGAAGCTGGGCAATATCAACATCCCTCACATTTATTGGAAAAATAATTATAAAGAGGCGTATATATGCACGGTGAGGGCCAACGAATTCAAATCGTCCGCAACAAAGTCAAGTACTGCGGCAGGATGTCTGTCGTGGGCATGCAAATGGATTGTAGTGTTCGAACTGTGGCTGAACGGCGACATTCCGTTTGATTCTTTCAGGACCGACAAGCATATTTATTGAAATGCGACTTGTTTTTTCAAAAAGAGCGTTTGCTTCCATTGTGTCAGAAACTGCCGCTAAAATACGCACAGAAACAGGCGGGTTGTTTTTAGGGCAGTTTTTGGACAATACGTGGTATATCATTGATGCAATAGACCCGGGTATAAACGCCGTGTTTGAAGTCGCATATTTCGAATACGACAGGTACTATACAATGCATCTTGCTAACAAAGTCGCTAATCTATATGTAAAACCACTTCGGTTAATAGGACTATGGCATAGGCATCCCGGTGCGTTCTGTCGGTTTTCATCCACAGATGACGTGACGAATTTAAAATATGCTAATCTCAACCCAGAAATAGGGGCTATTTCGGCATTGGTCAATATGATGCCAAGCTTCAATCTAACTGTTTTTCACGTCGACAGAGAGTGTCGCTATACGCGCGTTGAATATATAGTCGATGACGATCTCATCCCTACTGAGTTTCGTTCTTACATAGAAAAAGTAGACCTTAACGGTCGGGTTTCCGGAGGTAATAATTCCGATGATGAGCGAAGAGCGCATTTTAAAATTCTAAAAAACGAGATTTGTGATATTATTGATGTTATGCCCAAAGAAGCGTATGTACCAGTAAGCGTAAATGATGATAGATTTTTTGAATTGCTGTTACAAGCGGTAGAAGACGATGTAGCATATTTGGAAGAGAAGTGCTTTTTGCCGACGCTTGCTCGCAAAGGGAATTGCTTGAAGATAGGTTCTGAATTTGACAAGAGTTTTGGTGTGCTCATTTCTGAAAATATAGGGAACGATGGCTTCATATGCTCATATGGAAATAAGTGGCACACCTATCATTCGCTTTCTTTGAGAGACGGGTTGGAGAATATTAAAATGAGCGCCGATGCCGAACCTGAAAAGCAAGGTTTTGTGGCGTTATTAGGGGATAAAATAAAATGTTTGATGGAAAAACTGAAAAGGAATATAAGGTACTGATACCCAAAGATATATTTGATGCCCGAAAGCCCTGTAAGCTTTATGGCTATTTCAAAAAGAATACGGAAATTTTTAACATTACAGGAAATACTCTGCAAAAGTGTAAAGGCGGTTTTTTGGGAGAAATTTTCCCGGATAGCTCGACAATGGAAAATTCAAAGAAACTGAGCGGTTGGTTTTCGGAAGACGGCGTGCGTTTCTTTTGTCGCGGCAAGGAATATAAAGTAGAAGTTTATGATACTTGTCTTAATATTTTTTCACGCAATACCGGAATACTAGAAAGTTCTGCCATGCTCAGCAAAAGGGCGGTGATTTTGGGCTGCGGTTCCGTAGGCAGTCTTGTAGCGCTTGAACTGGCCCGTGCGGGAGTCGGGCATTTTTTATTAGTGGACATGGACATCATAGAATATCATAATTTATGTAGACATCAATGTGGTATATCTGATGTTGGCGAATATAAAGTAGATGCGCTTGCTGAAAGAATAAATGATGTAAATCCGACCGCGGAAGTCCGCAAATTGCGAGTGCCAATAGAAAATGTCGCGCAGAGTGAATTCGAACGATTTTGCGGCGGAACAGATACGGTTGTAATAGGTTGTGCAGACAACCGCAACGCTGACGCATACGCAAACATGATCGCGGCAAGAATGGGTGCCGGGTTTGTTTCTGTAGGCTTTTGGGAAAGAGCGGTTGCTGGCGAGATTTTTTACTGGTTGCCGGGCAGAAATATGCCTTGTTGCGGCTGTGCTCTCGGTAGAGTTAAAACTCCTGTAGCAACAACTAATTATCACCACGTCTATTCTAACGAATTGGACGTCACCAAAATTAAGTTCGCGCCGGGAATATCTGCCGATATAAACTTTATTACTATAATAGGCATTAAAATTGCTTTGGACATTTTGAATATATCCGATAAAAATTACATCCCTCGGCTGCTCAATTATTTGAAACAATACACATTGGTGTGTAACACCTCCAATCCCGCAATAGGCGGTGTAACGGTTGAAATTTTCAGCCACCCATTACAAGTTACCACTAGTCTTAAAGTAGATTTTTCGGGTGAGTGTAAAAATATCGGAATGTGCAGATATGAGCTTTGATGTAACGGAAGGTAGAAATCATGACTTTTTTCGAGAACAGAATATTGATGCAATCTTTGTTAAAACAGTTGCTCAATGCCGACAATGTCTATAATAATACGGTCGAAACATATAAAAAGGAAAAACGTTCCATCAAAGAAGAATCCGATGACAGAATTAAAAAGGCTGTGCGCAACAAGAACGATGAACTGGTTGCAGAAAAAAAACGTTTGTCAAAGCAATTGCAGGACGACAATAACTGCGTTGCTAAAATTAATGATGGCATCGCTGATTTTAGATTGAAAATTCATTGCTGTGCTGAAATACTTTTGGATGATACACCGAACAAAAAAGACATCAGCGCCGAAAAACTTGCTTTAAGCTTTCTCGGGAACAAAGACGACATCACTCCGTCAATTGCGTTGAACGCGTATGAAAAACTAAAAAATTCTTTGTCTAATATTATTACAAAAAAGCTGCGAAAAAGTAAGAAGCAGCATTTTTTCAGAGCAATGTTAGTATGTAGCAAGTACGCAAAGAACTCCCGTGACGAACGCGAAAAAGAGTTTATAAACATATCGCAAAACAATACCGATGGCATTATTACGCGTGGCGAACGTGAAGAAACCCGTGCAAAAGAATATGCGGTAGATGAACAGAAAAAAGTTGCAGATAAACAAAAAAGTGACCTTGAATATATTTTGTCTGCGTCAATTGAACAATCGCGGAGGCTTCTTAGTAATGAAGCAATAGAAACCATGGTTGAAGAAAAACGCGCATTTTACGATACATACAGAGGTGAAAAAAGCGCAGGCGTTTTCAGCGCGACGGAATTTCCGTCCAAAATTTATCTTGGTGAGATCGCAACTTCCTGTTTGCAATATGTCAATAAAAGCACGGTTTTAAAGAATTATATTGCAAACACAAAACAAATTTTTGACGAAAACGGCTTTATGCTTTTGCCGTGGAGTATGAAATTGGATAAATGTGACGCTTTTCTTGTAAGAAGCGGCGGCAACGGAGCGACGGTGCAATCATTTTTCAACGACATTATGTTTGCTATGTGCCAGCAATTGCCGGCAGGCGATGTCGAGCTGTTAGTTGCCGATCCTGTAAAAAAAGGACTAAACATTAAACAATTCCTTTCATTCAAAGAGATGTTGCCTTCAGTGTTTGGGAAGAAGATATATACCTCTGTGTCTGACATAAGGCAATGTTTTGCCGACCTAAGCACTTACATCGACAACACGATTCAACATAACCTTGCCAACAAGTTTGACAATGTATTTCAGTACAATGTTCAGTCGAAGGACTATAAATTGCCCATAAAGGTACTGTGCCTTTTCAACATTACGAAATGCATTTCTTCGGGAAGCGATGTGGAAATGCTTTTGGATATATTAGAAAGTGCACCGAAATGTGGTATCGTTGTTCTTATGGATTTTGACGAAACAGAAGGCAATCGTTCAGTGTTCAGTGAAAGCCAGATGTCACAGCTTAACAAACTGTGCGTTGGACTTAATTGCCGTGGAGAATATTTGGTAGACGATACGGGAAAAGTTTTCGCTTTTCAATGTGCTATGCCGTCGCAGATGAAACTCGACCAATTTTTCGAAAACTACGTTTATACAACCAAGTCCAATCTTGCGAAGGGAGTCGATTTTTCATCAATTGCCCCCGAAAAAATGTTTACACTGTTTTCTCGTAGCGGCATAAGTTTGCCAGTGGGCAAAGCAGCCGACGCAACGATTGCTTGTTTGGAATTCGGTCGCGTAGGGTCGTCACATCACGCCTTGATAACGGGCGGCACCGGATCGGGCAAATCGACTCTTTTGCACACGATTATAATTAGTGCGGCCTTAAATTATTCGCCAGATGAACTAAATCTGTATCTTATGGACTTTAAGAGCGGCACTGAATTCAAAATTTACGAGAATTTCAAAATCCCGCATATCAAACTGCTGGCTGTTGATGCAATGCAGGAATTCGGCGAAAGTATACTTCTTGAAATAAACGACGAAATGGAACGCCGTGCTAGGATATTCAAAGCGGCAGGCGCAAGCGATTTGCCAGGGTATATTTCGGCCACCGGGAACAAATTGCCTCGAGTACTCATCATTATGGACGAGTTTCAAATTCTTTTTAGCACTAAACGCAACAGAAAAGTGGCTCAGAGTTGCGCAAATCTTACAAACGCAATAGTAAAACTAGGCAGATCATATGGCATTCATTTGATTATGTCCACACAATCGATAGCGGTTATTGGCGAGGATTCCTCTTTGGACATAAGCACGATCGAACAGATGCGTATAAGAATCGGTTTGAAATTCGACGAGAAGGAAGCGAAACGACTGTTCGGCAACTGTGCGGACGACGCTTTGCGCAAAATGCGCGGAGCAATAGGTACTGCTGTTTACAACAAGGATTATACGGAATTTGAAAATACTGTTTTTAAAACAGCATATTGCAGCAACGACAAAAAAAAGGAGTATTTGTCCGAGATCGCATCTTGTTTAGGCGCTGTCGAAAATATGCGGGTATTTGAAGGCGGAAGTATTCCCGAATATCCTTCCGTCGTATCCGCCTCTTCGGTCGGCGTCAACATTCCGTTGGGCGAACCTATCAAGATCGGGAAGCCACTAGTCATTGAAATGACAAGGAAAAAACCTGCGAACATCGCTATTGTAGGCGCAGACGACACTATGATGCTTACTGTCACCGCAAACATGTTGTACGGAATTAAGCAGAACGAAAACTGCAAACTGTTATATATGGATGGAGACTCATTTGTTGATGAGCCGATAAAAACTTATTTCGAAAGAATATGCAATGTTGGGAAGGGGATAACGGAGATAATAGACGATCGTATCGCTTTGGTTGATTGCGTTGACAGATTGTACACTGAGATGCGCGCCCGCAAACGTGGCAAAAATTCTGATAACAACAATTACGTTGTTTTCATAAATCATGCGCAGAACATTGATCTTATACGGCTGATGCTTAAAGGCGAACGAATACGCAGGGAAAAATATAAACCGGATGAGGAGGAGAATTTGACACAACTAGAACCGACAAATGAAGACGAAACGCTGTCGGCGGTGGATTACAAAAAAATGTTTGCGGGATTTATGTCTGGTTCGAGGGATTACGAAAGCAGAAGGGCATCGATTGATGACGAGTTACCACCTTTGTCCGAGTGCTTTAGGGAACTTGTTGAAAGCGGATTCGGCGTTGGAATATATTTTATTGTCGTTTTCGATGACGCAACATCGGCAATCGATGCAATGGGACATTGTTCGATCACTTCTAGCATGTCAAGCAAATTCCCCAATAAAATCGTATTTAGCCTAAGTGATGACCAGTGTGCAAAAATCATTTCGGACCTTAACGAAACGCCGAAAAACGAAGTTGTTGCCGTCTATACAAACAGTGTTGCGGCGTACAGCCAGTTTAAACCGTACAAAACACCCGATATAAACAAAAGTGAATCGGTAGAAGCATAGGAGGATATTAAATTGAGCGGAATTTATAACTCGATAAGCACGTTGAATCATGTTCAGAATATATTGTCGAAAGCTCAGACTTTGGCAATGGAAACTGTTCAGAACATCAACAGCGGCATTGCAAAATGTAGTCAAAAGTGGAGCGATGATAAGTATATCGCGTGTGCCGAATCAGTGCAGAACTCAACAAAACAGATTTTGCAGGTTATGTATGCAATTGCAGACATATCAGATGAAATTGATTTTATTAAAGCTAAACTCGAAAAATACGAATGTATAAACTTAAAAAGTTAGGAGGACATTGCTTATGATGGAAACCGGTGCCGTCAGCGCGGATGTTGAGGTGATCGATAGTCTTAACCAAGAATTGCGCAAAGAGATCAAAAGTCTGATAGACATGAGCGCCGAATTAAAGAAAGCCGTAGTCGAGGCAAGAGAAACATGGAACGACGCAAAATATACGGCATTTTCTTATATGGTAGATAGTGTGGTGTCAAAGGCGGAAATAGCGATAACGTCATTGAGAAAAAATGCCGACTTTCTCAAAGACTTAAGCGAAGCAATTAAAGAATATTTGGAGTAAAAAAATGAGTAATAGCATCGACGTTGATCCCGAAGTCGTAAAAGGATTTGCAAAAGTGATAGACAGAGTGTACGAAACAACAGACAAAAGTCGTCAGACTCTTTCAAACGCAATCGAAAAGGCGCAAACGTCAGGTTGGAATGATCAAAAGAGTTCAGACCTTAAAGACGCCATCTTTTCGGTTATGCCAAGCATCCAAGATGCAATGAATGCATTGAACGAACTTGATGTACTGATATCAAAATGGTACGTTGCGCTTGAAAAATACGAAAGCATCTGAGAGGTGAAATATGCCAGGCAAAGTATCTGTAACTCTTGAAACAGCAAATGCTGTAGAAACAGCACTGTGGAATACTGAAAGTTCTCTTGAATCATCGGCAAGCATAATGGAAGAAGAAATGAATCGGGCATCGGCAAATTGGAGCGACAGAAATTTCGAAACGTGCAAAGCGTATGTCAAGAAGTATATAAACTCTTGCCGCATAGCAATCCCGATTCTAAAAACAGCGCGAGAGAAGATTAAGAAAATCGAGGAAGCGATCATAGAATATAATTCTTAATTTGTATATTAAAAATTCTCCCGATGGAAATACAGCGGATAGTCACCGTTTTGGTCGTGCGATATAGCGCGCTTCCGGAACGGTGACACAACAGATTATGGCGTTGATAAAAGTAAGCGTAGAAGGAAGAAGAATTCTTAAATTGTCATTACATAATGTCATCGATGTTTTATGTTTTAAAGAGATGAACTGAAAAATTCATATTACAAACTTAAAAAATTTTGGCAGAACGCTACTTATTGTTTAGCAGTTGAATTTATTACGAAATGTTTGAGTGCAACTGGTCGTGTACTTTATGTGCTTGGACAGCGCCTTAAAGTGGTAAAGGGGCTTTAAAATGCGTTCTACAATTATATGCCACCTGTGGTGGCGACTGTTGCCCGCGCTGTTTCGGGAAGGCACAAGAATGTATTATTCAATTTTATCTTTAATCAAAAGATCGTTTATTTTGCGTTTTAATTTTTCAATGATAAAAACAAAACGATATGCAAAGCATTTTCAGATATAAATCGGTTCGAATCGCAACGGGAAGTATTTTTATCGGTATATTTATCGGTAATGATATTTAAAATAAAAATAATTGACAAAATCAATATATAGTGTATAATATATATTGAACAAAATGTAACGGAGATAATATGCCCCCGAAAGCCAGGATAGGCAAGGAAAAAATTTTGGACGCGGCGTCCGAACTGACCAGGGAACGCGGAGCCGAAGCTATTACCGCCAAAGCCGTGGCGGAAAAAGCCGGTTGTTCTACTCAGCCGGTATTTTGGTATTACGAAAACATGGACGCGCTGAAAAAAGAAGTGTTCGACAGGGGCTTGGCGTTTTTCGGGGAAAGACTTAGGGCGCAACGTACCGATTGCGAATCTCCGTATTTGGGCGTGGGATTGAATTATATAGAGTTCGCCGCCGAAGAAAAAGGTATTTTCCGAATGTTGTTCATGAGCGATTTCGGAGGGACCGACTTGGTGAGGGCGGACCTTGAAAAAGACTATATCTTATCGATTATCGAATTTTCCGACGGCGTTACCGGCGCGGCGGCGGAGGAAATATATAAGGAAATGTGGCTGTTTTCGCACGGGATCGCGGCGATGATTGTCACGGGTACGGCGAAATTTTCTGACGAGGAGATACGCCGGATGCTTTCAGATGTATATCGCGGATTAGTCGATCCGAAATATAAATAAGAAAAGGAACTGTATTATTATGACTAAGTACGATGCTGTAGTGATCGGTGCCGGCAACGGCGGATTAGTCGCGGCGATACGGCTGTTGCAGGGCGGGTTGAAGACTCTTATAGTCGAAAAGCACAATCTGCCGGGCGGTTTTGCCACCTCTTTCCGTCGAGGCAGGTTCGAATTCGAAGCCTCTTTGCACGAACTGAACGACTTCGGCACGGCAAATAACGCCGGCGACGTCAGAGTCTTGTTCGACGAATTGGGGGTTACCGACAAAATCGAATGGCTTCAGATACCCGAAGCCTACCGTGTTATCTCTCGCGCCGAAAAATTGGACGCGACAATGCCCTTCGGAGTAAAGGAGTTCATCGATAAAATGGAATCCTATGTGCCGGGCAGCCGCGAATCGGTGACCAAGTTCTTTGAACTTGCGGAGGAAGTCCGTCTTGCTCAGGCGTACACTGCTTCCGTCAACGGCAAGGCAGATTCGAAGTATATGGTCGCTAACTACGGAAATTTCGTGCGTTGCGGCTCTTATTCGGTCAACGAAGTTTTAAAAACGCTGAAAATGCCGCAAAAGGCGATTGATATTATCAGCGCGTATTGGTGCTATTTGGGCGCGAACCTGAACGACATGAGCTTTATCCACTATGCCAGCATGGTCAACCGTTATATAATGCGCGGAGCAGCCATGCCGAAGATGCGCTCGCATGAAA
>CALWLH010000143.1 GCA_944381475.1 uncultured Lachnospiraceae bacterium
TCCACCATGGTCAGGAGCATATTCATTTCATTTTCAAAGGAAGGCCTTCCGTATTTTGTTTTCCAGCTATCAAACTCAAAGCGATACACGCTGTTTATCTCGGTTTGCTCCATGCAGCGAATACTCGCACTGAAATATATACCGGTAAATTTGACGGCTTTTGTATTTCCCTCCAACGAAGTACCGGTTTTCTTTAAATCCAATGCTTTTAAGGCTGTGGCATACTCTTCGTTGGGGATAGGACGAACAGTAAATATTTCCGCATATTCAACGAAATCACTTGCACGCTGGATGATTTTTCCCTGACCAATCAACCGCCCTTTCCACCATGCCGAGAAGCCAATAGCTACAACAATCAAAATAACCGCCGCAATAATTCCACCCATAATTTCTTCCTCCTTGTTTTTTCTTTGTGTATGTACGTCCTTAGTCCTTCAGTTAAACTGTATGACTGTTTCATAATCGAAAAAAGCAGCACTTAATCCATTCTTTGCAGTTCCGTTATCTGACCGCCGTAAAATACGTCAATGTGATTATTATCCACGGTTTTTATAGTAAAGGTCAGCGTGTCGGTAGACATAAAGCTGGTAACGTCCAGCTTATAGGTATCGCCGTCCTGATAGAGTGCGTAGGTATCCTGCGGCGAGAAGAAGTTGCAGTTTGAGCCGTCAAAGACTACGATCGCTCCCGGCTGAGCCTGTCCAAAGCCGTAATCGCCTACACTTTTCCACTTACCCTCGATAGTAAAATCGGACAAGGTAACATAATCTTTGGAGGATGTTTCTGTCTCTGCTTCGGCAGACCCATTACTGGTTGTTTCAAAGGGATTGATGAATTCCAGCTCATAGACATCGCTTCCAGCTTCGATCCAGTCCGTCAGAGGGAATACCTTACACAAGTGTTGGGGATCGTGGTCCAACTCCCGGAAAACCTCATCGTACTGGAGTCTGACAATGCCGTCTGATACGGTCACATCGAAGTCATCTCTGCTGTTGGTTTCATAGGTCTTCCAATCCGCTGAGATGTTATGCAGGAGCGTTCCGCTCATGTCATACAGGCCCAACGCTTCGTCCCGGTCATAGAGAAGGAGGTACGGTTCACCATCTGCAAATACCACGCTGTTAGGCGAACTGCCATCATGGCCGGACGAATATTGCTGTATCGGCTCAAACAGAGGCGCTCCGTTGCTGTCTAAGACTGTGGCGTAGTTATTTCCGTCCGCACCTACAATGCTCATAATCGCATATCCATCATGGAAGCAGGTCACATCCTTGCGGTTATCGGGGTATAGATCCCTCAGATCCAAAACGGTATTGCCCAAGAGGTCTGTAAACCAGACCTCTGAATAGGTATTGTAGTTCTCATAATTTCGGATTAACCCATCTCTGACCTCGGAAATATTAGCGATGATACCTGAATTGCCATCGTATTCTTCCAAGACATTCATGTTTGTATCACATCTGGCCACATTATCGAGATCAACGCGATCCCTACTATTATAGTCACTGGTATAATATATGTCATGCCACGCCATAACAGCCGTTCCATTTTCAAATGGGATTGCAGGCACCCTACCATCAAGCCAGCGCACGGTATTCAGATTGAAGGTGTGATATGCTGCATTATCATAATACAACGTATACCAGCCCTCACCGAAGTATTCGAGTGCATTGTCACCCAAAAAGTAATGTGCATTGAAATCGTTTCGAATGAGCTCTTTCTCGATCAACTGTTTGCCCGCCACTGGGCCGTCTATGACATCACAGTGCGTATCCATCACATAAAAGGAGACATCCGCCTCCGTTATGCTGCTGGTATATTTCGCTACCATGAACCGACCATCGTCATAACCCAGAATGTGCTCCCAGGTTCTGCTGGGTTCGTCAAATTCCGTGCGGTAAAGTTCATTCCCTTGCTTGTCAACGATGACTTCATAACAGAGATATAGGTTTTTGCTATATTCAGAATAGGAATATTGACCCTTCGTGCTCACACGGTAAAACGCTACTCCATCATAAAAATCTGACGTGTAATAGGGATCTTCCTCCAGCGTGAAGAGGATGTTCCCCGCCTCGTCCACCGCGCAGGTTCGTTCCTGGCCGTCTGCTTCCAGGGATGTGGCCCACGCAACGCCGTCCGAATAAAACGAAAATTCGGTCAGCGCCATGTTGTCAAGTCCGGGAGCAGTATCTTCTGTTTCGCTAGTTGTGGGTTCGAGGGAGAGATTGTTATCCGGGCTTTCATACTCGTCGGGGCTTTCATATTCTTCCGTTTCCGATTCGTAGGGTTCCGAATACTCATTTCTGCCATCATCCGATCTGCAAGCTGACATACACAGCGAAAGCAGCAACGCCAATATAAGAGCAATTGTTTTTTTCATGGTTCTTTCCTCCATTTTTTTAGTATCCTCATTCAACAGGGTTCTCCTCATAGTCCAGTATCAATCCCATTATTTTATAGGTCGATATGGTCGCCGTACACTGTATGCCCACTTGCTTTATCTGCAGGGCGCTTTGTACCGCAGGCACCGCAGAAATCCTCATCCGGCGGAAGTTCCCTGCCGCAGCCGGTACAGAATACCTTTGCATGACCCGGTTCAGCCCACGGCAGTTCCGGACGTCTTGTGCCACAGTTGACGCAAAATGTCTCATCCGGCAGCAATTCCCGACCGCAGTTGGGGCAAAACACCTTTTGTGCGGCGTCTGAAGCGCCAGCGCTCTGATAGACAGGCTGTCCGTAAGGCTGTCCATATGGTTGCGCAACAGGCATTTGATAGACAGGTCTTTCCTTTTTATACGGATGCGTCAGCCACCAGCCCAGAAGGAATGCCATAGGAATCAGGAACAGGACAGACAAACAGTATAAGTCGCTGTGCATAAAATAGATGTTTCCCACAAGATGCGCAAAGGCGATAAAGATGCCGAGTATGCCAGGTAGGAACCACAGCCTGTGCAGCCCACGCTTGTGCTCACCGTCCCCGGCGCACGGCGTGATCGTCATGAGGGTAAGGAGCAGATAGCATAGAATTTCCAGCACATAACAGCCGCAGATGCCAATTGCCC
>CALWLH010000144.1 GCA_944381475.1 uncultured Lachnospiraceae bacterium
GACCATACCTTCGAATATCTCGAACGCAAGTTCAAGAAGAAACCCGCCCTTATCGAGACCAACAAGAAAGTCCTGAAGGACGGTTTCAACTACGCTTCCAACATACATGCAATAGCCAACACCTATTACGTGCAGCCTGCAAAACAGGAAAAAGGCACCTACCGCAACATCAACGGCAACCAGGCCACAGCATGGGGTCTGCTCGCTGCCTCCGAGAAGTCCGGAGTGCCCCTCTTCTGCGGTTCTTATCCCATCACCCCTGCCACCGCTATCCTGGAAGAGCTTGCCATTCACAAGGAACTCAAGGCCAAGACACTTCAGTGCGAGGATGAGATAGCAGGCATCTGCACTGCAATCGGAGCCGCATATGCCGGCAATTTTGCTGTGACCACTACTTCCGGTCCGGGTCTTTCCCTGAAGTCCGAGGCCCTCGGCCTGGCGATGATAACCGAGCTGCCTCTTGTGCTGGTCGATGTACAGCGAAGCGGCCCGTCAACGGGTATTCCGACCAAGACCGAGCAGACCGACCTCAACCAGGCTCTCTACGGCCGCAACGGCGAGTGCCCCATCATGGTGATGGCTGCCCATTCCCCTTCGGACTGCTTCGAGAAAGCATTTTACGCAGGTAAGTTCGCCATGGAGCACATGATGCCCGTGATCCTCCTTACTGAGGGCTTCCTCGGCAACGGCTCCGAACCCTGGCGTATCCCTTCCATGAAGGATCTTCCGGAGATTCATCCTCCTTTCATCAAGGACGCTTCCGAGTGCAACGGCAAGTTCTCTCCTTTCGAAAGGGATCCTGAGACATTCGTGCGCAGGTGGGCCCTGCCCGGCACACCCGGTCTGGAGCATCGCGTAGGCGGTCTGGAGAAGAATCCTGCAGGAGTCATTTCCTCTGATCCCCAGAACCACCAGTACATGGTGGAGATGAGGGCCAAAAAGGTTGCCCGCACCGCAGTGGACATCCCTTCCCTCAAAGTCATCGGAGAAGAGAGCGGAGAAGTCCTTATCGTAGGATGGGGAGGAACCTTCGGCCACCTCTACACAGCTGTCAAGGAGTTCCACAAGCAAGGCAAGAGTGTTTCCCTCGCGCATTTCGACTATATCAATCCCCTCCCTCTCAATACTGAGGAGGTGTTCTCTAAATTCAAGAAGATCATAGTGTGCGAGCTCAACTCCGGGCAGTTCGCCGACTATCTCAGGGCAAAGCATCAGAAGTTCCATTACTATCAGCTCAACAAGGTGCAGGGCCAGCCTTTCATCGTAAAGGACGTAGTGGACGCAGTCAACGAATTATTATAGGAGGACATAATCATGAAATATACAGCACAGGATTTCAAAAGCAATCAGGAAGTAAGATGGTGCCCCGGATGCGGTGACCACTCAGTGTTGGCATCCCTTCAGAGGGCTCTTCCCCAGGTGGCGGAGGATCTCGGATATTCGATGGAGCGTTTCGTCTTCGTCTCGGGTATCGGCTGTTCCTCCCGTCTGCCTTATTATATGAACACTTACGGCTTCCACGGTATCCACGGTCGTGCCACAGCCATTTCTACGGGCATGAAGGTTGCCAATCCGACACTGTCTATATGGCAGGCCACCGGTGACGGTGATGCCCTCGCTATCGGAGGCAACCACTTCATCCATGCCATCAGGCGCAATATCGACATCAATATCGTGCTGTTCAACAACAGAATATACGGACTGACAAAAGGGCAGTATTCTCCTACATCGCCTCTTGGCAAGATCACCAAGACCTCGCCTTACGGCACGGTGGAGCATCCTTTTAATCCGGGAGCTCTTGTAATGGGCGCGCGCGGCACATTTTTTGCCCGAAGCATAGATTCGGAGCTGAAGCTGAATCAGGAGATATTCGTGGCATCCGCCAAGCATGACGGATGTGCAGTGACCGAGATGCTTGTCAACTGTGTCATTTACAATGACGGCTCGCACCGCGAGATCTCCGACAAGGAAGTGAAGGCCGACCGCACGATAGTTCTTCGTCATGGTGAGAGGATGATTTTCGGCAAGGACCGCAACAAGGGACTTATCCTCGTGAACAAGGAGCTGAAGGTAGTGACCATAGGTGAAGGAGGAGTTACTGAGGACGATATTCTGGTACACGATGCCCACACTGCCGACATGGGGATGCACAGCATGCTCATCGACATGAAGTGGCCGGAGTATCCAGTGGCTCTCGGAGTCATCCGCGATGTTCCTGACAAGACTTACGACGACAATGTGCGGGACCAGCTTGAGGATGTAAGGGCGCACTCCACTATCCACAATATGGAGGAGTTGCTGCATAGCGGTTCCACATGGGAAGTGAAATAATTAGAACAATAGAACCTTTAATTAACAATTAAATAACACTTTAATATGAAAGTTTCAGAAATCATGGCCAAACTTGAGGCCAAGTATGGAAATGAAAAAGAGTACCTGCAGGCAGTCCGCGAAGTGCTCGAGTCCATCGAAGAGGTTTACAACCAGCATCCCGAGTTCGAGAAGGCTAAGATCGTCGAGAGAATCGTAGAGCCTGACCGTATCTTCACATTCAGGGTAACCTGGGTTGACGACAAGGGTGAGGTTCAGACCAACCTCGGCTACAGGGTTCAGTTCAACTCCGCAATAGGCCCCTACAAGGGAGGTCTCCGCTTCCACAAGGCAGTTACTCCTTCCATGCTGAAGTTCCTCGGTTTCGAGCAGACTTTCAAGAACGCTCTGACAACTCTGCCTATGGGCGGTGCAAAGGGTGGTTCTGACTTCGATCCCGTCGGCAAGTCTGACGCTGAGATCATGAGGTTCTGCCAGGCCTTCATGTATGAGCTCTGGAAATGCATCGGTCCCGATACCGATATCCCTGCAGGTGACGTAGGTGTCGGCGGACGTGAGATCGGCTATCTGTACGGAATGTACAAGAAGCTGGCCCGCGAGTACAACACAGGCGTGCTCACCGGTAAGGGCGGCACATGGGGCGGTTCCATCCTCCGTCCTGAGGCTACAGGATTCGGCGCTCTGTACTTCACACAGCACCTCCTCCACCACGCCGGTAAGGACATCAAGGACAAGACAGTCGCTCTCTCCGGCTTCGGTAACGTAGCTTGGGGCGCCGCTACAAAGGCCAAGGAGCTCGGCGCAAAGGTTGTCGCTATCTCCGGTCCTGACGGAGTCTGCGAGATTCCCGGCGGTATCACCGACGAGATGATCGACTACATGCTCGTTATGCGTGCTTCCAACAGGAACAAAGTTCAGGATATGAACGACAAGTTCCCTCAGGCCACCAAGTTCACAGCCGGTAAGAAGGCTTGGAGCGTTAAGTGCGACATCGCTCTGCCCTGCGCTTTCCAGAACGAGCTGAACGGTGACGATG
>CALWLH010000145.1 GCA_944381475.1 uncultured Lachnospiraceae bacterium
TGCGGGCCTACCTGAGCTCTACCGCTGCCAACAGGATGGCGCGCCAGATTTTCCCCCATGCCGTGACCTGTGAGCAGGTTGCGGAATGTTATCTGAAACGGAAGGCAATGCAGGAAAAACAGATTCCTGTGGAGGATACAGGAATCTGACCAGAAAAATCGCGGCTTTTTGAAGGTATTAATATGAAAATATGGATTTCCTATGGAATATTATGTATACTCATCCCGGCGGCGGTGCTGGCGGGGGTGTTCCTCTTTGAGGACAGGCAGTATGCATGGATATCCCTCTGTGTGACATTGCTGGCCTCCATGGCCTTTCTCCTCACCTTTGAGAGGAGCCGGGCGGATACCTTAAAGCTGATACTGATCGGAGTGATGACCGCTCTGTCCGTGGCCAGCCGTATCCTCTTTGCGCCTATACCGGGCTTTAAGCCGGTGACCGCCCTGGTGGTGCTTACCGGGCTGTACTTTGGTCCCCAAGCGGGCTTTGTCACCGGAGCCTTCAGCGCTCTGATCTCAAACTTCTATTTTAGTCAGGGCCCCTGGACCCCCTTCCAGATGCTGGTGTGGGGGCTGATCGGCTTTCTTACCGGTCTGTCCGCAAAAACTTTAAAGAAAAGCAGGAGGGCGCTGTTGGTGTTTGGCGTTTTCGCCGGGGTGCTGTTCTCCCTTCTCATGGATGTTTGGACTGTGCTCTGGGCAGATGGATATTTCAATCTGACCCGATATGGCGGGGCGGTAATCGCAGCCCTTCCGGTAACCTTGGAGTATGCCCTGTCCAACGCGATATTTCTGCTGGTGCTAGCCCGCCCTGTGGGGCGGATTCTGGAACGGGTGAAAATTAAATATGGGATCTGAGCTCCGATCCCATATTTCTTTTCTGATTGTATCTTAGACCTGTCGGCCTCCCAGCCTTCTCTTAAAATTCTCATATCCGAAATGGGTCAATCTTTTAAATTTACCCGGCTTTTCCATCGCATAGATATCCGGCAGGGGCATACCATTGAAGGTGTTGTTCTTGCAGGTGGTGTAGATGGCCATGTCCCCAAACAGAAGCAGATCTCCCGCCTGCAAAGGCTTATTGAAGCTGTAGTCGCCAATGATATCCCCCGCCAGGCAGGTGGGGCCGCCCAGGCGGTAGGTGTGGGGCTTTTCGCCGGGCTCGCCGCTGCCGTACAGAGGCGGCCGGTAGGGCATCTCCAGCACATCCGGCATATGGCAGGCAGCGCTGACATCCAGAATGGCCAGATGGGTATCGCCGTTCCTTATTACATCCAGTACCCGGGTTACCAGGTAACCAGCGTTTAAGGCCCAGGCTTCCCCGGGTTCCAGATAAACCTGTACATTCCATTTATCCTGGGCATAGTGAATGCACTGCTTGAGGGTATCCATGTCATAGCCGGGGCGGGTGATGTGATGCCCTCCGCCGAGATTCAGCCACTGCATCCGGGGCAGAAGATCGCCAAAGCCCGACTCCACCGCCTTCAGGGTGGACAGGAGTGCATCGGAATCCTGCTCGCAGAGGGTGTGGAAGTGAAGGCCGTCCAGAAGCTTAAAAAGCTGAGGGTGATGTGAGAGGGCATCGTCAAGCTGTGCCCTAGTGGCGCCTAAGCGGCTGCCGGGGGCGCAGGGATCGTAGATGGCGTGCCCCTCCTGGGTGGAGTGCTCCGGGTTGATGCGCAGTCCCAGGCTTTTTCCCCTCTCCTTAGCGGCGGGACCGAATTTTAAAAGCTGGCCCGGGGAATTAAAAACAATGTGGTCGGCATAGGACAGAAGCTCCTCAAATTCATCCTCCCGATAGGCGGCGCAGAAGACATGAACCTCCTTTTTCGGCATTTCCTCAAAGCCCAGGCGCGCTTCATATAATCCGCTGGCTTCCGTCCCCGCCAGATAGGGGGCCAGCACAGGGTAGAGGTTAAAGTTTGAGAAGGCCTTCTGGGCCAGCAGCACTTTACAGCCTGTGTCCTCAGCCAGCCTCCCGAGAAGCTCCCCGTTTTTTTTCAGCTGCTCCTCATCAATGACGTAGCAGGGGGAGGGGAGATTTATAATAAGCTTTTCAGGGGGCTGCCCAAGAAGTCCTGCAAAGGGAGGGCGCAGATCCCCCCCGGCAAATTGGCCCCCCATCAGTCCACCAGAACCGGGTCGCGGCTTTCACTGCGGGGTAGGCCGTACCGGTCAAGGGCATCCAGGAAGGGATCCGGGTCAAACTCCTCCACAGTGTAGACGCCGGGTTTATTCCAGGCTCCGGTGAGGAGCATCAGGGCGCCGCACATGGCGGGGACGCCGGTGGTATAGCTGATGGCCTGGCTCTTCACCTCCCGATAGCATTCCTGGTGGTCGCAGACATTGTAGATATAATAGGTCTTGTCTTTGCCGTCCTTCTTTCCGGTAAAGATGCAGCCGATGTTGGTCTTGCCCTTTGTGCGGGGGCCAAGGGTGGCGGGATCCGGAAGCAGGGCTTTTAGAAATTTAATGGGAACGATCTGGTGTCCCTCAAACTCCACCGGGGTGGTGGAGAGCATTCCCACATTTTCCAGGCAGCGCATATGGTCTAAATAGCTCTGGCCAAAGGTCATGAAAAAGCGGATGCGCTTGGCTTCCGGGATGCTTGCCGCCAGGCTCTCGATCTCCTCGTGGTGGAGCAGGTACATATCCTTCACGCCCACCTGGTCAAAATCATAGGTTCTCTTGCTGCTCATGGGTGGAAGCGCCACCCAATGCCCATCCTCCCAGTAGCGGCCGGGGGCGGACACCTCTCTCAAATTGACTTCCGGGTTAAGATTGGTGGCAAAGGCATAGCCGTGGTCGCCGCCGTTGC
>CALWLH010000146.1 GCA_944381475.1 uncultured Lachnospiraceae bacterium
AGAAAAAATCTCAAGTTATTGATTGATAAAGAGAAAAAATGATTATAGAACAGATCAATGAAAGATAAAAAGAAAAAAAGATGACAGGTGCGGACCTCTGCAGAAAACTAGAAATACCTACGAGCAACTACACGCAATGGAAAGAGTACATACCCAGAGGAAGTCTATTAAAAAAAATAGCAGATGAATTGGATACAAGCGTTGACTGGTTGCTGGAGCGCGACATGGCCCCTGAGCCCGCAGAGCAGAAGCTGCTCAATGACTACCGTATAGCAGACGCGCACGGTAAAGCTGCAATTATCAGCATTGCTGACATAGAAGCGAGACGATGCCGAGCCGTTGCTTCTGTATCCAGTACAGATGACGGGGAATTAAAGCCTTTTGCATAAATCAACAATAGTCTGTGAAAAAATCCCTCTAATTACAGAGATTTTTTACAGGCTACTTTCCTCACCAGGCATCCAGCATCTGGATCTGACGAATAAGCCAGTAAACTGGTAATAATGCCTCCACATCGGGAAATTTTGCCCGAACTTGAAAAAAGCAGTCCATATGGAGGCTGCTCTTTTAAACCTTGCTTTCATAAAACGCTTGTATAAAGATATAAAATTTGATATATTATCAATACGGGTGCTGCCATAACGGTAGGCGGTTAGTCTCTCCCATACAGGAGGGATAAAACCCTCCTAGAAAGAAAGGAGGGTGATGTGTTATGTCGGATTTTGAGATGCTATCCATCGTGTTAGTCATGATCGGTCTGGTATGTAAGCTGTTAATAGCCTACATAGATAAGAACACAAAAAAATAACCGCCCACAGCTTCCAACTTAAGCGGTTACTTTTTTAGGTACCAATTGCTTTGAGGCTAACCGTCTATCGGCAGCATCTCTTTAATAGTATACTAGCATTTCGGAAGATATTTGTCAACCAAAAAAGAGACATTCGGCACCCAGTACGATTTGGGTCTGACGAACGATCCGGCAAACTGGGAATGATCTCTCCAACTTCAGGAAATCTTTCCCGAAGTTGCCCATAAAATTTGTGTCTGTCGTAATATAAATTATTTTTACTGTTTGCGATAAATAATGTCGTACCCCAGAAAAGCGCAAATACTATGGGTTGAATTAAGGTAGTTTTTTACAAGTTCATTCATGTATTTTTTCCCCTTATCTTCGATACGATAATAAACGCGCACCCTGTTTTTTATGGGCACCTCTCTGCTGATAGAAATATAGTTGTCTTTCAAAAGGCGGTATAGTATGTGATATAGTGTTCTTTCCTGCAGGTTGATAGAACCGTAACTATTGTTTTGTATTGTACGAGCGATCTCATACCCGTACATATCGGCGCACTTGCTAAGGGTACATAGAGTGAGCAGCGTTGTAATGTTTAAATCTGTATTAGTTTGCGAAAAATCTTGCGGTAAAGAAGAGGGTGCGTTATTATCCTGGGATTGTGGGTTAGGTACTTGTGGATTATCTGCGTTAATCAATTCTTCTGTCATGCAGTCTATGCACAGCCAGTCCCCTAAATGGATTTCTCCGTTATCATTTATGATCCGGCTGCTGCCGTCATCAGTCCAATTACCACATTTTATGCACTTATTGATCATAGGTATACTCCTTTTTTGCTCTATTTTTTCCGCAATCACATCGGTTGTGTAAACCCGCTGGCCATCTCTGTTGGTGTAGCTTCCGGTCTGGATGTATGACATTCAGTCTGCTGAAGACATTCAAGAGGCATTGAAAGACCTGCTGGGCGGTACGATCAAAGAAATGATGGAAACTGAACCGCCAGAGAAGCGTATTTCCAAGCGATACAGCTTTATTAAAAGCGCTTTATCTGGCAACATTTGAAGCCACCAAAAAATGAACCATGCCGATCCGGAATTGGGGACAGGTATATGGGGAGCTGAGCATCATGTACGAAGGCAGGCTCCCAGAGTAAGAGATATCTGACAAAAATGGGTGGGAAATCCCACCCGTGCTTGACATGCCCAGCATGTGCTGTTATAAATAAACCAAGAGTTGAAAGCTCTCAGATTAGCTTTCAGCCCAACAATTATCATAGAAGATCCGTATTTACAGAGATTTTTTCAGGCTCTCAGCTCCTTTCGGAGGCCTTACGAAGTCCAGCTTTTTGTCCGCACCCTCCAGTCTTTTAACGGTCAAAAAATGTTGTTCTCCTGCTCATAAATCGCAAGCAACGCAGAAGCAGTCATGCACTCTACTCTTTCAAACGGGCGCAGATCAAAAGCCGATTTACTGTCATCAGCAAAAGTATAATCCTTGTAAATTGTCACGCCTTGTCTATTTTCCGTGACAACATTGACTAGTATGTCTTTTCCAAATTCTTCAATATCTTGCTTTAATTCTTTTATTAGATCAGAGCAATCAAAAGATATTGACTGACCATAACTATTTACAAATGCCATTTTTTAACCCTCCTGCATCAAATATACCACGCAGGAGGGTTTTTTTCAACTAAATATTTCTTCAACAATTCCCGTCCGCGAGTTCTCAAAAACCCCGTCAGACAACTGACCTTCCAGCTCTTCATAGCATTCCTGTTTTGTGTTTCTTGTTATTTTTACGATGCTATAATCATTTGTCCCGGTGCTGTCACTATTTAATATTTCTATCATTCGATATTTGTTGCCATTTGTAAAATCATATTTACGTGATGGAAAAAAACTCTCACGCTGTCTGTGCCCCTCTAATCCATATACCTTCCATTGCCTTGTTACTTTCATATTTTTTTCTTTCTCCCCTTATCCCTGGGGGCCGGGAAATAAATCCGCTTGCAGGTCGTGAGCCTCGCCGACTGTATCGGACAAGCGGAATTTTTTTCATAACTCAAAATCTCCTTTCTTTTTTTCTGTCCTCTGCCTTCATAGCGACTTGGAACGCTCACCCCTTTGGGCGGTGACATTACAGAGGCGGCATTAAACCGCCTTAAAAATTTCTATAAATTCGTTATAATTTGATGTTGGGAATTTGCAACCTCTTTTGGCTGCCCCTTCTGGCGTGATCAAATGGTATCCGAATTTGTCAGGCTCCGTATTGATGCCATAATATTTTGCAAAATATAAGATGACTTCGTGTGTTACTTTTTCCCCTGTAAGTGTTCCGAGTGTTCCAATAATAATGCTATCTCTTGTTTCTGCTACTTTTGTAAATCTTCCTGCTGCTAATTCCTGTAATTCTATATGTGTCACATCCTCACCTTTTAACCTTTCTTTTTTGTTTTAGCCTGCCATCGTCAGAGCCGGGCGGCGATCCCGCGGCTGACGCTCCGAAGAGCGTTTCGGCTATCTGTCAAAACCCCGTCATAATGCTGGGAAAGCCATTTACTCATTTTCTTCCTTTCTCCCGGCTTTACCCGGCCTGGTAGGGATAATTTATCTATACATCCAGCTATAATATAAATATGGTACTTCTTCTCCTGACTTAACTTTGTGAGCCGTGACCTTTATTACTTCGCCGCTCACCAAGGCCTTTGCGTATTCTTTCGCTTCCTTCATACATTTAGCGCTGATCGCAAATGTATTTGTCAAAATTGATGCTCCGAACATCATCTCAAATTCAATTTTTACGATGTATTCCGTCATTTTGTTTTCCTCCTGTTTTTTGTTTCTGTAGTTATATCATATCACTTTTTTTCGTGATTGTCAATAGCAAAAATCACTTTTTTTTGAGATTTTTTTGTTGACAAATTTTTTATGTTGTTGTATGATGATTACTATAAAAAAGGAGGAATTAACATGATAATATATAAATTTGATGTTGCATCAGAACTGCGGAAAGTTGGAGTTACTGCTGCTAGCGCAAAAAAAACCAGGATTTTTTCGCAGGAAACGATGTCTAAATTCAAGCGCGGCGATACTAATATATCTGTTGATACTCTCAATCGACTATGCTGTATACTTGAATTACAGCCAAGAGATATATTAAAATATATAGAAACTGACAGTGACAGAGCGGATATTTTAAAAATCGAAAAAACATGAAAAAAACTATTGACAATCACAAAAAAACGTGATATTATGTAAATGTCAAAAGGAAAACAGAACAAATTAAAACAGGAGGGAATAAAAAATGAAAAAGTTTACATCTGATGACGCAAACAGGATTGAGGAGGCATTAAAGTCACGGCACAAAGAGGCGATGGAGAACCCGAATTCAAGATATGCCCTGTATTTTGACCTGGAGAACGGAGAAGTCCGCACCCTGGAAGATGTGGCAGGCGGGAACACATACTACAGCAACCCAGATCTGGTGAGATTTGCGGAGTTTTGTTTCCAGGGCTGGGAGCCGGAAGAGGGCTGGGGAGATGGAAAAGAGTCAGTTGTAGAAACCCTGTCCGATTACCTCACGGAGGAGGAAAAAGAAAAGTTTGCAGAGGCAAACAGAAAACAGATAGAAGAATATGATGAGCCGTTGTCGTTGAAAGAAATCAAGAAGCTTTTCCCAGATGCATATGAAAAAATGATCGAGTTTATGATTGATTCGTATCAGGATGCATACGTTGAGAATCAATTAGACTTTGACCTACAAAATGCGATTGAAATAATCGAGAAATACTAATAAATATAAGTCGTCCCGGCGACTATAAATAGCCATTAGGCCGGGAGCGTTCCGGGATTTTTTCCCGGAGGTTGGAAACAAAAAATAAATTTAATCAGGGAGTGTAATATGAAAAAGGTTTATTTATTTAAGAGTGTTTGTGAGTTTAAGAAAAGCGAATACAGCAGCATTGACAGCGGATGCACCTATGGCATTCCCGACAACGATCCTGAAATCACAGAATATCAGAGCGTTGAGGACGCTTTAGCCGCTCTTCACAAACTAGAGAGCAGCCTTGAAGATTTTGGAAAATATTTTGTATTTACAGAATATTGGGTTGAAGAAGTCGAGGTTGACGATCACGGATACTGGGCATCCGAAGATGGCCCCATCGAATTTTCCGTATACAAAACCGCAAGGACAATCGATTTATTAAATGCAGTTGTTGATATGGGAGTTGACCGGGATACGGCCCTTGATGAGATCGATGCATCACTAGACAAACTGATCGGTTTTAAAAACCGGCAGCCGCTGGATGATGAGGTTATACCGGAAACATGGCATGACAATATCGTTTTCGGCTTTAAATGGGAAGCAGAATACAAATAAATATAAAAACATAACAAAAATGATTGCTTAAGTTGGGCACGTGCCCAACTTTTGGCATATAAAAAAACACAAAAAAATGCAGCGGAGCAGCAAGGGCAGAGCATATTTCCGAATCAAACCGGGGCGCAAGCTGCATGACGGGGTATATTTAATATATATCCCGTTTTTTTGTGACAGTGTGAAACTTTTTCTGTAAATAGCTACTAGGAATAGGTCTTTTATGATAAAATCTAAATCATAGGAGGCCTATTATTATGGCAAGAGAAAAGAAACCGGTACATAAGGTCGTGATGACCGAAGGAAAACGCAACATTATAAAACAGCTCCTCTTTTTTGCAAAAAAAATACATCCTTGTGTTTAGCTATGTAATTTGATACCAGTCTTTTGCTTTCTCTCAGGTACTTCAAATTCTGTTTCCCTTATTCTCTTGCACAGCTCCCATTCCTCCTGCAATTCCTTTTGCTTATACATAATCTCATCTTCGCCTTTTTTAAAAGATTCCATAAAGCTGTCCAGGGAAGTCAGATCATAGCCTCCGGCCTTTAGGATACCTTTGATCTGTTCCTGATACTCCTGATCATCCGGATACTTCTTTCTCAAATCATGCAGGAAATCAATCGCCTTTGTATTTTTTTCTGGATGCATAGTAATATAACGGATTTTGTTTCTGATTTCTTCAGCCTGGCTCTTAGCTTCCAGTTCAACCGGTAAGCCTTCCATATAGGCCAGATACTTTTGTGTTATTTTTTCATCGACACCGTGAGCAATCAGCCGTTCCTTTAATTTGTAATAAGCTGGTGCAGCCATAAGCTCTTGATCCGCGATCAGATCTCTGGAAATTTTTCCAAAACGCTGTCCCGTTTTACTCAGCGCCATATGCTCCAGCTTTGCCACAGTCTTTTCATGCCACTTTGGATCTGATACCTGATCGATTTTTATATAGCGCATAAAGCTGTCCTGCGTCTCCATGATGTAGGTGCGGGAAAACATTTGCGATACACAGTCTCTAACCTCGTCAGCTGTATAGCCCTTCTCACCTCGGGCATTTAAAAAAGATAAGAGTCCGACAGCCAATTCCTGGCGCTCCAGGTTTTTGCCAAAGGACCTGTATTTGTCATCCAAATCCGTATTTTTAATTTTACCGGATAGCTTCAGGAGCGTATAGGCAAATGCCAACCCCTCCTTTGCACCCCATCGGATGCCATACAGCTGATGCCGGTTTTTTTTCAACGCCTCTATTTCGGTTTGTATGTCCATCATTCTTTTAACCAGGTCGCTTTCCGTTTTTACGTTATGCAGCAAAACATATTCTGTTTGTTTTTTGATCGCCTGCAGCTGCATCACGTTTGGCCGATACTGCATCGGTATGAGGTTTTCTTTGTAATGGGCCATTTTCCCGGTTCTGTACAAATTGGCTACATGCTTTTTTTGATAGTCCGTCAGCCTGGGCTTGTACCCTTCGGGATATTTCTGTAAATAGATCCGTTTCGGACGCCGGAAGTCGCTGCTATAGCGGGTATACTCATCATTTCTGTATATGCTATCCCAATCCCAGCCCTCCACGATTTCTGTACTCTTCTTATCCCTACCCAAACCTCGGGCAAAATTTCCCGAAGTTGGAAGGTAAATCTTTTTTTCTATGCGCTCCAGAAGACCTTCCCGCCCAT
>CALWLH010000147.1 GCA_944381475.1 uncultured Lachnospiraceae bacterium
TAACAATACTACTTTTAGGACTTGCTTTCTACTGCTTTTATTATAGAAAACAGAAAATCGCTATGCCACAGCCTTGGCAGGCCATCGCGCAGCGATTTTGTTCAATTCATATTTTTCAGTATTCTCGATTTTTAATTTATCATGTTCCTCTTTATACTGCGCTTCCTTTGCTTTAAACTCTATAAAGCTTCTATAATCATCAACTTCAGCCGATTTTCTTCTTGTATCAGCAACTTCCTCTAAAACCACAGACAACGTATCAGAAAAAGTTTTAACCACTTGCAAATACAATACAAAACTAGCAATACTCATATTTTTTTGACAAACGCTATAAATAAGCCACGAGTATAGAATAACGCCTTGGAGCATAGCTATAATTTGATTTATTCCTCCAGCAACCATCCATCGGTTTTGAGAACCGCAAATTAAATGATGCGCTGCATCATTCTCTTTTTTCTGTTTTTTAGACAACCAATCTTGTATTTGAAATAATCTGACTTCTTTACCATAAGTAAAATCACTTGTCATATTGTCTAAATAATTAATTTTTCTCCATTTAGAAGACATCATATCCCAGGTTTTTCTTTTATCTTTCTTTTTTGTATAGTCGACTACCATAAAATGGAGTAATGTCAACACTACAACAATCATTACAATCCACGGTTCCTGAGTCGCCACGAAAAACATTGCAATGACAACTTTCAATATATTAACCATATTATTTACAGAGCTTTCTAACATACCCTGAATACCATAATTAGAACCACTTGTAGTTCTTAATGCTTTCTGCTGTGCATCTAATACCTCAGGTTGCTCCAGTAATTCATAGTCCATACTCATCAACTTGTTCAATATCTTATTTATAAATTTTATCCGCGCATAAAAATAACGCCAATCAAGTTGACTCTTAGTGTATGTTCCTAGCTCGTATAGGACAACTGCAAAAATAAACATTATGAATATTGCAATCGCTAATCTGTCAATACTACAATTTCGTTCTAGAATCAAAACAATAAGTGAATTCACAATAGCAGGTATATATTCTATAATCGCTGCACTCAAGGTATATAAAATAAGCAAAAGGTGCAAACACCTTTTGCTCCTGTATTGTATATTTGATTACATATATCATATTTACTAAGGTTGAATATTTTTTTGTCACAAACACCTTATTGCTAGCTTCAATCTGATATTTCACTAGTACCCCCCAAAAAACCGATCCCAAAATTATTCCCTTCCATATATGTATACACAATTTTTATATGGAAGGAAACAATTCTATTAAACAATACTTAATCAGCAGCTCTTACAGCAGCCTCCTGAATTACAGCATGCTCCACTCAGGCAACATAATCCACCCACTTTAAAACTATCACAATATTTTTGAAAATTATTCAATTCTATAGATTATCTAATATACGCAGCTTGCCTGAAGCCGGATAACTCTTGACAATCAGGTTTCTCAGCCTAATTAAAAACTTCTTTTCATCATCACATATCGCTATCCGCATATGACACCACCCCTATGTGTAAATTACCTCAATAATATATTTACATGATATTGGGGTCAAGATCCCCCTAAACACAAAATCCTATGCAGGCATCCGAATTGTGTCCATTTGTTTCTTAACTCATCATATCACATTTTGAAATCTGGCTTTTAAGCAGATTCCCAAAAACTTTGTATAAATGTACGACCCTTAAGAAGTTTTTGCTGGCACTGCTAGGCCATTATTATGATGTAAATAATAGTATATCTCAATCCGACAAAAAAATCAATGTCTGGGCATCGCCAAAATGAAAAAATATTTAAAATCAGTTATAATTGCTAAGTTAAATATGATTTTAGGGGATTATTCCCTATTCCCCCATTGGTGTGGACAAGTGTCTGCAATCCTTAATGGTATAAAAAAGCCTCCCGGTCGAGTAGGCTGACTCCTACTCGACCGGGAGGCTTTTTGTCGGATTAATCCCTTTTTCTTTTTAATCACTGCTCTGATAAAGCATCACCAGTCTGCTCCCAGCTATTCGAGTCAGCTGTGGAAGCATCCTGCGCTCCCATCTGCTGCTTGCCGGGATAAAACCGAAGGGCAAGGAATTCCTCGCGATTCTTGTTGTACATCTTCTCCCACTCGGACTTATAGCCCACGATCACATAGGGCAGCTGCTCATAGAGATACTCCAGCATTTCCTTTGCATTTGCCTCGCTGGCATCCACATTAAAATTTCCACCCCTTGCAGAGAACAGGCGCATCTGGCTGACTGCATAGCGGCCTGTACGACGGTAATAATAGCCCCAGCAGAGATTATCCAGCTCGCAAATCTTCAGGGATGCACCCACAGTAATGATCCATCTCTTTCCGATGATGGTTTTGTTCTTGTTCATCAGCTTTCCTGCAGCTGCATCCGCCTTGATCATCTCCATGGTGTACTGCGTGTTCTTTGAGAGATACTTTCTGATCTTCTTATCCCATGTCCTATTACCCAGAAGAACAAATATTACACCGAACGCAATCAGGCCCAGGGCAATGACAGTAAATATCCAGGCGCTTGTCAAATCCCAGTCTTGGAAGTCCCCCTCCTCAATGTAATAATATACCGCATCTCCGTACATACCGTAATATGTCTCCAGAACCTCAAGGGTATCATCAAAATAAATTTTGTCCTGGGGATCCATTCTGGTAAGTGTTCCCTTGATTGTTACAGAAGCAGGGGCGAAGCCCTCTTCATCAAACCAGTAGGTCCATAGCTGGTCAATCATTGCCTCCGTCTTATTATGCTGGTCAGCATCCCTTACAACTCCAAAAAAGAAGCCTCCCTCCATATCGTAGACCACATAGCCGTACTGCGTGATGGTCTCGACGCCGGTGTCCGAATTGCGTCTTGTAAAGGTTTCATAGTAGTCTATGGGCGCTTTCATCTCATAGGACACATACTCTCCCTCCAACTGGCTAAAATCCGAATCTGCAGTCAGCTTCTTCACAGAAAAAGAGCGGAATGCTGCAAAGCCTGTTAGCGCCATAAAAAGCACTCCGATAACAACCATGAACACCAGCACAATGATTCGCGTCTTCACACATTTCTTTTTTAATTTTTCCATTTTACATTTTCCTCTCTCAAAGAATTGCGATCTTCTCAAGCACTCTTATAATCCAGCGCCATAATCGAGTAGGGGAAAAGAATCCCCTACTCGATTTGCGATGTCGCACAGCGGGTGACGGCACGCCCGCTAAAGCGGACCTGCCAAGTCGCATCTGCCAATAAAATGCTTCGCATGGGCAGATGCTCT